>NZ_JACJPZ010000052.1:0-25828 GCF_014696335.1 Dolichospermum sp. FACHB-1250 | reverse complement strand
GTGGAACCACACTGATCCCTTCCCGAACTCAGAGGTGAAACGCTGCTGCGGCGACGATAGTTTGGGGGTAGCCCCATGTCAAAATAGCTCGATGCCAGGTTTATTTTTTACAACCACATCACCCTCTCTATTTATTTAGTGGGGGTTTTGTTTTGAGCGACAATTTTTTAGCGATGACTGTGGTGAGCTTATCCCCATCTGTGTCAAAAAGTTAATTTAACATCTGAAAGATTTACCTATCCCCTTTTATCTTCTTCCAATGAACCACGAAGGAGCAAAGAACAGGAAGGAAAGGAGGTTTGAGAGATATTTGGCGTAAGTCCTATTACAAAACGAAGTGCATAATGTGGCATATAAAAAAAGTTTATGGGTGGGAATTGGTTGTCAACAAGGAATTTCCCAGGAGTTAATTAAATCCGCTATTAAAAAGGTTTTCCAAGAGTACCAACTTGTGTATGATGAAATAGCTGGAATTGCAACTATTGATAAAAAAGCTTCAGAAATTGGTTTGGTAGAATTTTGTGATTTAGAAAATTTACCTTTAAAAACCTTTAGTTCTGAATTTTTAAATAATGTATTTGTTCCTAATCCTAATCATAGTATTACTAAGTTATTGGGGACATCTAGCGTAGCAGAGGCATCAGCAATTCTTGCAGCTTCAGAAATCACATCTGCGGAAATAACTTTATTAGTTCCTAAACAGATTTTTCGATTCCAAGACAAAGGAGGAGCGCTAACTGTAGCCGTTGCTCAACTGTACTGCATTTAATTTGTATTTAATTTGTATAATTATAGCGGACAGGATGCCCGCACCACAATTTAAAAGTGATTAAGAATTGATATTTAATCAATTGTATTAACAACTTGGTTAATAATACCAGAAACAATTGATAGGACTATTGAACCGAAAAAAGCGGGAATAAAACCCCGAATTTCAAACCCAGAACCGGGAGTTATGGAACTCGCAAACCATAGAGTTAAGGCATTAATTACAAATGTAAATAAGCCTAAAGTGATGAAGGTGATAGGAAATGCTAAAATCTGCAAAATAGGGCGAATAATGGCATTTACTAAACCAATGACAATAGCGGCCATTAAAGCAGCAGTAAAGCCACTGAGAATGATACCAGGGACGATTTTAGCTGTAATTAACAATGCTACCGCAGTACCAAGCCAGGTCAAGAGGAAGTGTTTCATATTTTTATCGTTATTGGGAAGTGCGTTTTACAAAAACTTTCCATGTACCACCACCAACTACACCGTCAGGTTCTAGTCCGTAACGGAGTTGAGCAGATTTGACTGCTGTTTCCGTGGATACTCCGAAATACCCATCTATTTTACCAGTTAAAAACCCTAGATTTTGTAATTGTTTTTGCAACTTAATTACTTCTGGACCACTCATACCTAAACGCAAAATTGGCCATCCCTCGGTTGTATATTGGATACCAGGTATTTGCTGATTAATAGGAGTTGGTTGAATTTTATTTGCCGGGGTTGTGCGTTTGATAGTTGGGCTATTAATTTTGGGTTTATTATTTATTTGACTGGGAATATTAGTAATACTATTGATAGTATTAGGTGATGAAGAGATATTTGCAGGACTGGGAAATAGTCTTTGCCAAGTAATATTATCTACATTACCATTCGGATTTAACCCAGCAGCTTGCTGAAAGCGATAAACGGCCATAGCTGTACTTTGTTGATACGTACCATTTACATCTCCCGTATAAAAGCCTAAAATCTTCAAAGCTGCTTGAAGTTCGGTAACGCGCTCCCCTTGACTACCCAGTTTTAGGAGAGGACGGTTAATTTTCGTTTCTGGGTTTGATTGAGCGGTTTTAAATGGCAGTGCTATTGATACTAATGCAGATGAACTAATTAATAGGGGTGTTGTTATTAACAATAGTAAACAATAACAACAATTGGCTCTGAATTTGGGGATACTTGTCATGTGACTAACTTTCATAGAACTTTTATAACTTTTATATAAGTTTCCTATGCTTATATTATATGACACTGAGGGCGAGCAGATTTTGTTGGGTTTCCTTGGGTCAACCCAACTTCCGCAATTTCAGGTTTTTTTGAGATTAATGAGATGAAGATGTTAAAAAATGACAGTCCCAATAGCTTCTTCTGGTCCAACTATAGACAAGTATGGTGTTTGTAAATATTTACGAGCAGATGTAATTGCCTCCGTTGCTGTGACATTATTAATTAGTTCGGGAAATTGTTGATCAAATTCAATTCCTAAACCTAAAATTTCATACCAACCATATATTTGAGCAATATGTCCATTAGTTTGTTTACCTAAAGCATATTGACCGATAATTTTGTTTTTAGCGGTTTGTAATGCTGCTGCTGATAGTTCGGTGTTACATAATAATTCTACTTCATGGCGGAGTCCTTGAAAAGCAATTTTGGTATTTTCTGGTGCAGTACCAATATAAACTATAAAGGCAGCGGGAAATAGTCGGGTAGAATAAATAGCAGATACATCATAAGCTAAACCCTGCTTTTCTCGCAATTCTACAAATAAACGACTAGAAAGACCATTACCTAAATAACTAGAAAGCAATTTAAGAGCGGCATATTCTGGGTTATTTACTGATGGTCCTAAATAACCTAATATGATAATTGATTGTTGTGTATTTAAGGGTTGTAGACAAGGTTTGGGTGAGGCAATAATTGGTGATAAATTAAGAGTATATTTGACAGAAGTGGGTATTTTCCAGTCACCAAAAATCTTTGTAATTAGCTTTTCTGCTTGTTCTGCTGTAATGCGTCCAGCAATGCTAATTACAATATTATCAGGACGGAAATGAGTTTGATGATATTCAACTAAGTCAGCACGGGTAATACTGCTCATAGTTGTTTCATCCCCTAAAACTGACATAGAATAGGGATGATTTGAGTACATTACCTGACGCAATTGTTCAAAAGCTAGGTGAAAAGGTTGCTCTTTTTGGGAACGAATATCTTGAATTGCTAATCGTTTTTCTAATTCTATTTGATTTTCAGGAAAAGTAGGCGATCGCAATAATTGTCCGGCTAATGTTAAAATATCAACAAAATCGGCAGTTACTGTTTTTAAAGATAGCAAAAAATAATCTGTAGCTGCATCTGTAGCTAAACTAGCTCCCACAGATTCAATTTTTTCAGCAATTTCTAAGCTTGATAAACCATCACAACCCTTTGTCATTACTGCTGATAACAAATGAGCTAAACCAGCTTTTTCTCGTGGTTCATAACAACTACCAGCACGAATAAAAATCCGTCCGGCAATAATATCAGCGGCTTGATTTTCTGATACTAATAAAACAATGCCATTACTTAATACAGTACGATGAATGAGCGAGGGACTATTAATACTTTGCATTCTTAATTTCACAGGTTAATAATTAACAAGGTTGGAGAATTGTCACAGCATAATTAGCTGGAGAAAGATACTGTTGAGCTATTTTTTGCAATTCCTGAGCATTGAAAGACCGGATTTCTTGGGGATAAGTAACAGCCAATTCAGCTTGGGCTATAGTATGATAAAAACCATAAAAACTACTTAGTTGATTTGGTGTTTCTGTAGAAAAAGCATAATCATTACATAAAATCCTCTGAATGCGATTTAATTCTTGCTGACTAATTTCTTGATTTTGCAATGCTTGTAAATGGGAACAAATTAAATCTTCAACTCGTTGCAGATATTCTGATTCTAACCAAGCTGTAATTGTAAATAAACTTGATTCTTGTTGTAGAGAAAAATCACAGGAAATTCCTTGAACAAGTTGTTTATCTTCCCGCAAATCAGATACTAAGCGAGAAATTCTGCCTGCCCCTAATAGCGCTGATAATAATTCTAAACCATGAACAGCCCGAAATTTTTCTACACCTGGTACTTTCCAAGCCATCATTAACCTGGCTTGTTCCAATCTCGGTAATATTAACTCATGACGACGAATGCCTTTAATTATCGGGGCTGGAACTTTGCCTTGGGGACAACTATGCCGTTTGGGAAAATCCGCAAATACACGGCTTACCAATTCCTGAGCAGCTTTTTCACCAATTCCCCCCACAATTACCACAGTCATATTTTCTGGTTGGTAATAACTGCGATAAAAGCAACGCATAGCCTCCGGAGAATGCTGCATCAATTCTTTCTCAGTACCCAAGACAGAACGTCCATAAGGGTGGTTTTGGTAAACATTTTTAACCAGAGATTGAAAACCCAGCCAATCGGGATCATCATTATAACCACGAATTTCTTCTAACACCACATCCCGTTCCCTGATAAATTCGTCGTCAGGAATGGCTGCATTCAGGAGTAATTCCCCTAAATGGGGTAGAGTATGTTCTAGATGATTAGCAGCGGTTGTAATGCAATAATGGGCATAATCGTGGCTTGTTGCCGCATTACTGACACCGCCAATTTTTTCGATGTGATCATCAAATTCCCCAGGAAGCAGGTTGGGAGTGCCTTTAAAAATCATGTGTTCTAGGAAATGTGCCATTCCAAACCAAGATTCTGGTTCTAGGTTAGCACCTGCACGCACCCAAACGTCAGCTACTACCACTGGTGTAGTGGATATCTCTTGGTGAATTAATGTTAAGCCATGATCTAATTTGATAATTGAACCGGGAAACACTTTGTTGGTGAGTTGTTTTGACAATTTTTTCTAACTGCATAAAATTTAATTTCGTTATTTTAACCTTGATTTTTAGGACTTATAGCAATTTTATCTGAGATTGCACAGAATGATCATCATTATTTATCTGCGGTTATCTGTGTTTATCTGCGGTTATCTGCGGTTATCTGCGGTTAATTATTCTTAATACGGTCTTTCTATACAACTTCATATTTATGTATTAATAATAACAAACCACAGAGAACACGGAGAAATAAGGGGTTGAGAGGTTTTTGCGTCATTTGTAAATTTTATGTAAATTTTATTATTATGGCGGGCTAGAAGCCCACCCCACAAGAGAAAGAAGTCTACCCCACAAAAGTTTGACAAATTTTAGCTATGCAAATTAGCTATGTTTTTCCTCTTCAATTAAAATGGGTAAGTTTTCCCTTCTCCAAGTTGCTAAATCTGCTAAGGAGCGATCGCGGTAACGTCCATATTTTTCTGGTTTACTCTTGATTTTTACACCCAAATCTGGGACAATTCCAAAGTTAGGAGCCATGGGTTGAAAATGTTTTGGTGCAGCGGATCTGATAAACTCAAATAATGCCCCCATCATGGTTGTAATAGGTAAAATTAACGGTTCTTTTCCTAAAGCTAATCTCGCAGCATTTGTTCCCGCTAACCAACCTCCCGCAGATGCAGCAGTGTAACCTTCTGTTCCGATTAATTGTCCCGCAGCTAATAAGGTGGGACGTTGTTTAAATTGCAAAGTTGCTAACATTAACTGAGGTGCATTTAAAAAAGTATTGCGGTGCATTACTCCTAATCTGACAAATTCGGCTGTTTCTAACCCAGGTATCATTTGAAATACTCGTTTTTGTTCACCCCAACGCAAATTAGTTTGAAATCCTACCATATTCCAAAGTTGACCAGCTTTATCTTCTTGTCGCAATTGAATTACCGCATAATTACGTTCTCCAGTACGAGGATCGGATAAACCCACTGGTTTGAGAGGTCCATAACGCATGGTATCTTCCCCTCTTTTTGCCATTTCTTCAATTGGTAAACAAGCTTCAAAAAATTTCGCTGTTTCTCTTTCAAAGTCTTTTAATTCTGTTTGTTCGGCTTGACAAAGTGCTTCTCTAAATTGTAAATACTGCTCTTTATTCATGGGACAATTTAGATAAGCTGCTTCACCTTTGTCATAGCGAGAAGCCATAAATACAATATCTTTATTGATAGAATCTCCCGCAATAATGGGACTTGCAGCATCAAAAAAGTTGAGGTATTCCATCCCCGTAAATCGTTGTAAATCTGCGGCTAAATCGGGACTGGTTAAGGGTCCTGAAGCTAAAACGACAATACCTTCGGGAATGGCTGTAACTTCCCCCCGTCGAAAATCAATTAAAGGGTGATTGGCTAGGGTTTTGGTCAAATCTTCCCCAAATTGTCCTCTGTCCACCGCCAAAGCCCCACCAGCGGGGACTGCGTGTTCATCTGCTTTAGAGATGACAATAGAACCAAGTTGCCGTAATTCTGCGTGTAATAGACCAGCAGCGCGATCGCTGGCCATAGCCCCAAAGGAGTTACTACAGACCAATTCGGCTAAATTTTCGGTATGATGGGCAGGGCTGAAGCGTTTAGGGCGCATCTCATGAAGAATTACAGGCACGCCCGCTTGGGCTATTTGCCATGCTGCTTCTGTTCCTGCAAGTCCGCCGCCAATTACTTGTATCGGTTGTTGTGTCATAGTGATTTGAGATTGGAGATTGGAGATAAAATTATTATTCAAATAGAGAACGAGGTGGTTGAGATTGTCGAATAATTGACATTAATGTACCAAGTTTAACAGATGAGTGTTAGGTACAATAGCAGTCAAAGTAGAGTCTTCTATTGCTTTTTGCATGACAATATGACTTCCTTTTTGTCTAACTTCTGTAAAGCCATTGTCTTGTAAAATTTTGCAGATTTCTTTACCTGATAGTAAGCGTAACTTACCCAACAGAAACCTCCAAATTAGTAATAAAAATTTCGCTTTTAAGACGATTTTTTATTTCTGAAGGTGAAGCAAACTCTAAAAATAATTCAATTGCTTCTTTTAAATTATCTTTTGCTTCCTCAATGCTATCTCCTTGACTAGCAATATCTAATTCTGGACACAGGGAAACATACCCATTGTCTTCTTTTTCAATAATTACAGTAAATCTTTGTTTAATAGTTGGCATGGAATATGTAAGCTCCTTAATATCTTTATATTATTATACTGCTTATTGTCCACGAAATATGTTTTAACCTGGATCAATTGAATTACAGTAATAATTTTCCAAAATATAAACAATAGTAACACAAAATGGTTGATACTTTCCGTCATTATTCAATTCTAAATAATCCTTAATAATATTCCTGATTTCCTCTTCATTAAAGTCTTCATCTTCTAATAATTTTAATTCTGCATCAATTGCAGCTTGACGCATTCTTTTTAAATTGGGAATATTCAAAGCTAATTTTTCTATTGTTGTCTCAGCAGCAAGTTTTTTATTAGTTTCTTCTGTCGGTAAAATTTCACCAGCAGCAGAATATTTAAAAAACCCTGCACAATTTGCTATTAACGGTGAAACTAACAACTTTTCATCATACCAATTATCTTTTTGATGTCCACAATGTACAGGAACACGGGGTTGTTGATCTTCTCCTTGACAGGAAACTATAAGATTAAAATAATCAAATCTCACAGTTTCATCTATACCTTGAGGTTTAAAATGTTCAATATGATAATTTCCTTGTGGTATGGGTTTTTGAATGATTTGACCATCAATATATTCACTTGCAGGTTTCGTTTCTGGTAGTTGCAGAAACTCATCTAATGTCAGAGCTTTTTGGATTACTTGTACCATTTTGGTTGAATTATAGAAAATCTTTGTCTTTCAAATTGTAGATTTTAAAAATTGCTTTGTGATGGAAAGGGTTAAAGGGTAAAGAGTAAATATTTGTTTATGATCATTTTCCTCTTTCCCTTTCACCCTAAATCAAGCAATATTTATCGTTACCCTACCAATTTAATTTCTAAGCACAAAGAGCTAAAATTTGCTCAACAACTTCCAAGTTAACATCTTTATTTTCTCCCAAAGCTGTCATCCCATGTTTTTCTAAATTCTCAATAACTGCGGGAATAGTTTCTAACCCCACACCATAATCAGATAAGTGAGTACGCACCCCAACTGATTCAAAGAAATCACGAGTTTTACTAATTGCTGTATTCACCCGTTCCTCTTCTGAACCACCGACAAGATCCCAGACTCTATCTGCATATTGTAGAAGTTTTTGCCATTTGCGATCGCGTCTAATTGTTAAAGTGCTAGGTAAGACAACCGCTAAAGTTTGAGCATGATCTAAGCCATGTAAAGCTGTCAATTCATGACCTATCATATGAGTAGTCCAATCTTGGGGAACACCAGCCGCAATTAACCCATTTAAGGCCATTGTTGCTGACCAAACTAAATTTGCTCTAGTATCATAGTCTGTAGGGTTTGCTAAAGTTTTTGGTCCTTCTGAAATCAAAGTTTTCAAAATTGATTCAGCCATGCGGTCTTGTAATGGAGCATTTACCGGATAGGTTAAATATTGTTCCATGACATGAGTAAAAGCATCAACAATACCATTACCAACTTGTCTAGGAGGGAGGGAAAAAGTTGTTTCCGGGTCAAGAACTGAAAATTTAGGAAATACCAAAGGACTGGCGAAATATAACTTTTCTTGAGTTTCCCACTTGGTAATAACCGCGTTTGTATTCATTTCCGAACCGGTCGCCGGTAAGGTCAACACCACCCCCATTGGTAAAGCCGCAGTTACAGGCGCACCCTTTGCTAAAATATCCCAAGGGTCGCCTATAAAAGGAACAGCAGCAGCGATAAATTTAGTTCCGTCCGCGACAGAACCACCACCCACTGCGAGGAGAAAGTCAATACCTTCTTTGCGTATCAATTCAACGGCTTGCATTAAAGTTTCTAAGTGGGGGTTAGGTTCAATACCGCCAAACTCAAATACATTCCGTCCCGCTAATGCTGATTTTACCTGATCATAAACACCATTGGCTTTAATACTACCTCCGCCGTAGGTAATCAGGATTTTAGCCTCTGGGGGAATTTCTGTACCAATGTTAGCAATTTGACCTTTACCAAACAGGATTTTAACAGGATTATAAAAAACAAAGTTTTCCATGATAGTTAGACAAAGGAATGAGATTTGATCTTGAGTATTGTAATCAGTTTCTTGTTTTTTTGCATATTCAACTACATCCCATTTATGAAAAATAAGATCTGAAAAATAAGATATGCAGTTAATATGGCAGAATTTTTTATAAATATCCACCAAACCAATAAATCAGATTTTCCATAATTTATGATTCTTTTAGATATTCAATATCAACATTAACAGAGGTTTCCTTAAATTCACCATTGCGCCAATTATCAGCAATATCTTTAATAAAACTAGCTAGAGGAATAGCAACTAATAAACCCACCACACCTCCTAATTTTGCTCCTATCAATAAAGAAATTACCACCCATACAGGATTTAAACCAGTTAAATTTCCTAAAATGCGTGGAGCCACAATATTAGAATTAATTTGGTCAATAGCTACACCTATAGCTGCAACTTCTAAACCTAAACCAAAGTCTTTTAAGGACACTAATAAACTAACAATACCAATACCAATACCTGTTCCAAAAGGAAATAGGGAAAATAAACCAATTCCTAAGCCAAAAAGTAATGATAAAGGCACACGTAACAATACAAATGCGAGTGTTATAGTCATAGCTAAAATAGCACCTAATGTAGCTTGACCTATGAAATAATTATTAAAATCTTCCCGCAGTAACTCCCTAACTTTCCTAGTAATATGTGCAGGAAACCAGAGATAAATTCCATCCCATAAACTTTCACCATTCAAAACTAGATAAATCGTCAGAACTATAGTTATGATTAAATTAAATAAATTTCCAATAGTGTCCAAAGCAAAACCTAAGATTTTTCCAGTAAAAGACTGAAGTTGAGCAGATATTTTCCCTAAAAATTCAGCAGCCAAACCACTTAAATTGACTGGTAATTTTTGTGTGGATGCCCAATTTTGTAAAGCTTCTATTTGTTGAGTTCCAGATTCAATCCAATAGGGAAGAAGATTAGCTAATTCATTCAATTGCTCCAGAATAAGTGGTAATAAAATAACACCAATTGCACCTAAAATTATAATAGATAATAGCAATACTACTACAACAGCTAAAATACGAGGTACTCCACGTTTTTGGAGAAGTTTAATCGGATAATCTAAAACAAAAGCTAGGAGAATAGCGATAGAAATAATACTCACTAAAGGTTGAAAATAGTTAATAAATTGAATTAATAACCATCCATTAAGAATAATTATAGGAAATGCTAATCCTATATTTAACCATTTCGGTAAATTTGCTAGTTTTTTCTCTGGTTGTGATTCCATGGAATTTATTAATAATCTAAGTAATAATCTAAGTTTTTGGAAAAGCAATTAAAAAAAATTTTCATTTTCAAAGCTTTTGATTACCTAAGTGATACAGCCCACACTATCATTTTATAGCGTTTTAATAAAATCTAACATGATTTTTTGAGGTAAAATTGCTAAAGGTCTTACTTCTCCTGCTTTTTGAGAAAAATATTCCCCTTGCTGGATATCTTCTGCTGTTAACAAATCTAAATCCCAACCTTCAGAAAGTACAAGTTGATTTAATGGTACTAACAAGGGTGCTTGGAAGACATAACGAACAGCTTTTTGATCGCTATAAATTCCAAATTGAGAAAAAGCCGTTAATTCATAACCAATTTCTTCCATAACTTCTCGTTGAACCGCTATTTCTGGAGTTTCTCCAGGTTCGATATGTCCACCAAACAAAGCCCAACATCCAGGAGCTATAATATTAGGAATATTATCCCGTAATTGCATCAAAAACTTATTCTCTCGATAGAGAATAGCAACGGATACATTCACTAATTGACCGTTCATAAATTACTTGACCTCTAAATAAATTTCCCCGTATTCTTTTCCGTCCAGAGGAATACTTTTGTACTTAACATTACCTTTGAATATTACCTGTTCTCCAATTCCCAGGTTTCTCTGATTAGTAATCACCCAGATTTTACCAGTTGAATCACTAATTTGATATGCTTTTTTTTTAATTAAAGGAGCGGTTTTTTCTACTTTACCTTGAATATAAATTGTAGTATTGTCATCTTTGCGGCTGATTTTCTGAATTTGTGTCACATTGGCACCAATCTTAAAATTTTCCAGATTTATACCAGAATTTGCTTGATTATTGCAAGCATAAAGTCCTGTAATCACAGAACAACATAGTCCCTGGTAAAATAATCGCCAAGTAAAAATTTTTCGTTGTTGCATAAGAGTTTACACAAGTTACTTTCTACTTATAGCGTTTCCCAGTCTCATGAAGTACACACGAATTTATTCCCTGTTCAGAGTTCCCTGTTCAGAGTTCCCTAAAACTAAAAAACTTTGTACCTCACAAGCATGGCAACTGCTATATCATAATAGTATTTTGTTCAAAAAATACAAAATTATGCCAAAATAATCAAGAGATCAATTAGTTTTCAACTATAACTCTATTTATGGAATTTATGGTATTTATTGTTTTATATATAAGTGATTATGGAATATGATACAGCTAAAATCAGGATTTTTATCTAGATATTTTCTGACGATTGGGGTAGGAATGCTATTCACTTAACAAATCTAGCTGCACCACTTTCCCCTGCTTAAAGAGATCACTAATAATTACTAAAGTTACCAGAAGCGTTAGCATAGCTTACCGCAAGTATCGCTAGTTAATTTGCATCCTCTAAATATTGCAATCCCCACTGATACAAAGAACGCATCAATAAGTTATTCAAATTCGGAAGAGTGCTGATTTCTTTGAATGTATCCGTCATCAGTTTTTTAATGTTTTCTGAAGTTGTTGGCATATATACACCTGAAAATTTATTATTAGCCCAAATATTACCGATTTTTGTTGAATTTATAGATTCCCCTTTATGAATAATTTCGTTGCGCTTTGTTCTAATAGCCTTTAACAATTTTGACCATTTATTATCTTCTTTGAATTTTTTGTAAATACACCAACCTTGCATTAATTCTGCTAGACTTGGTTCATCTTGATTACTTACTATCCAACCTTTAGCAGTCCAATTTTGGGCTGTTGATTGAATATATAATAACTGTTCTAACAATTGGACAAACTGAATAAATGCAGTGGTGTAATTTTCTCGTTTTAGAGAAAGTTCTAAGATGATTGTTGATTCCCAAAGTTTGCTAAGATCATCAGTTTGTATTTTTTGCAGTTGAGTTTTCCAATTGATGATTTGTTCTGAATCAGTTATTTTACTAACATCATTACAACCTATCCAATCTTTGAGTTTTCGGTAAAAATCTTTATTAGATTCCCAGTTACTATATTGTGCTAAAAAACCAGCTAATTTATATAATACTGAATGACGACTTTCATGAACTTTTAGCCAAATTTGGGCTTCTGAAAAATCACCTCTTTCCCAAGCTGATTTAATTTTTACTTTTTCTAACGCCCAGAAATATTCACTCATAGTAATAGGTTGAAAACTCTGGGAATGATTAGCAGTAATTAAACCATTTTCTAAGGTAGTAAAAAATTCCTTTGGTTCATCGGGACTAGCATTAAATACTTGATATTGACGGACTAAAGCGGCTGCACAAATTTCTACATTAGAAGCAATTACAGGGGTACATCCTTTAGTTTGAATCCAGAGAACAAACTCTTGATTTTCGTTAGCATTGATAGCTTCTTTTAAAACCAGTTGTTCTAATTCTTCTCGAATTTCATGACTATTACCAGCATTAATTTTTGGAGCGTGAATATCAACCCTAATATTAGGAAATAAACTTTTAATTTTTCCCTTCATTAATTCTGCTAACCATAAAGTATCTAATCTGCGAAAATTCCAACTAATACTTTCCGGTTGGTCTGTTCCCCATAGGATAATATGTTTTAAGCCTTGTTTTACTCCTCCTGCAATGACAGTTTTATCTAACAATAATTCCACATTACTAAAATCACCACCTAACCATTCTTGACAGTAATCATAATATCTTTTACCTAAATCTCGACCACTCCAAGGATAGGTTTTACCATCTTCGTCTTCATGTTTACCCCGTTCTATTCCTAGTTCTTGATAGAGTTCGTTGATATGTGGAGGATAACTAATATTACCATCTGCACCAAAGGAACGGATAATACCATCTTGACAACGCCAGCCTATTTGTCGAGTTCCTACGGTAATGATCAGGGTGCTAACTTGATTTGTGTTATTTGTGGTTGTCATAATGGGAAGATTTGAAATTTATTTTGTAATTTTTCTAAATATCTTCGGCGTGGATTTTCATTAGCACCAAATACTGTTACTACTTGGTAATTTCCTAAATCTGTAATCCATACAGGGGAAGGAATAACCTGATTATCTTGAATTTTGCCACAAAGATTACCGTCATAATTATCATTAAATTTTAGTTCATCACTATGTAAAACTGATAGGGCATAAGATTTACCGAATTTTTCATCTCCAGAACATACAAAGATGCGACAATTTGCGTCTATTGCTTCTGTCCATTGGTTATTTCTAACTATTCCACAAGTTCTTAATTGTCGAGAATTAAAATTCACACCTAAGGTTTGTAATGCTTCATAAAAATTCCTGATTTTAGTTTTGAATAATTCTTGAAATTGTTGAGTATTATCTGGTAATGTCCAAAAATTATCATCACTTTCAGTAATTAAATTACAGCCACGATACCAAGGAGGACGGGGAGGATTACCATTTTTTCGAGAATATAATGGTCTTCTTGCACCTTGACCAATACCACCCAAATGAAACATTAACCAGGTGAGATTTTTGATTAATTTCTTTAAGTTCTGTTTTTGAGATTGGGGAATTTCCGGTGAATAGTTTAATGTGAGTATTCCTGATTGTTCACCAAAATCATCATTTTTATTTGCAGCATTATCTCTAATAGTTTTTCCTTCTAAAACTCTGACCATTAACCAGCCATATTGTTTACTAGGGTTAATACCACCAAATATTTTAGCTTCCCATGTTTGCACTTGTCCAGGTTCTAAAATTCCTAGTGCAAAGGTTCTAAACCAATAACGTAACATTGATTTAAAGGTAACAGATCGAACTTCTGGATTAGGAATGGTATCTGGTTTTAATTTTCCTTGGCTAAATTTAAAATTACCATCTCTGTCTTTTTGGTAAGGCTGTTTAATATCTTTTAATTTTTGTCTACCATGTATTAACTGGCCTTCTATAATAAATTCAACTCGGAAAAATTCACTTTCAGGTTTATGATTACCTATACCTGCGGGATTTAATTGACCATAACCAGTGTTAACTTGAGAACCTACACCAGCTTGTAATCCTTTGATTAACCACTGTTTGACTTTTTCTAATATTTCGTTATCCTGGCAGTTACTAGCTAACCGTAACCCAATCACAAATATGGGTTTTTCTAAACTGAAAAATGGGTTAGGATTGGGGCTATATTTAGGTGTATTATTGGGTGAATTATTATCCCATTGCCAAATATTATTAACCATATCCACAGCTAATACATTTTGATTTTGATTTGGTAAAGGATAAGCGTCTAAGAATACAACTTTACCCGCTTGATTGGCTTGATCTTGAGTTTCTAATGAACCAAAATAGAGGGCAATTTGTTTTTCTGCTTCTTGCCATTCAATGTTGTGTTTAGCCATGATTTCCCGGATGGCTTGGGTTCTGGCCACACCGCGCAGGGTGCTAGAGGGAATATAAGGAATACCCAAAGCATCAAAAGCCGGTAATAAAATACTTTCTGGTCCTTTATGTCCACCTACTCTAATTCTCCAAGGACATTGGACTTTAAAACTTTTTTGGGCTATTAATTCAGTACGTTTTGTTAGTTGTTGTAATCGCTGGGAATATTTTGACCCCTGTTCGGCCATTTGTAATATTTGTACTTTGGTGGAGTCTTTATAATCATGATTGGGTGATAGCGAAGCGCTGCTGCAAGGAGTTCGCATCCAACGCAAATATTCTACAAAACTCGCCTCTGGATGTGGTTGAGGTTCATTTTCTGGGTTTAACCAGGGAGAAGGTATAGGTGGTTGATGTTTACCCCCAGCACCACCTCCATGACCACTCACAGGAACATTAATTACTCTTCTAGGTTGATTAACATTTGGCATTGGTTTTGCTGATGGTTGAGGTTTTTTAGGTTGATTAGGTTTTTCAAATACCATGATTTTTACTCTCCCTTAATATCCCAATAAACAGCAGTAGCCCAAAAACTAAATTCTTGTGCTAAAGCTAATCCCAAACCTGTGATACCTAAATATTCATCTGTGTTAAAATTTTTTAGTGTTGTTAAACCTTGTTCACCAGATAAATTTTGTGTTCCTGAAATAGTTTGCAAACATTCAAAGAATTTTTCTACCACTTCTTTTTTACCCATCATTGTCTTCTCAGGTAATGCCATTTCTTCGGCTTTTAATCGCATCATTCCCCAAGTAGAAAGGTATGTATAAAGTTCCACCGCTTGACCTTTTTGTTGTTTTAAACGATTCTCATCTTGACGGTGTAAATTGCGTAAATTATTTAAAGCGTCATAAGTTGGTGTGGCAATGGTTCTAGGGTCAAATGTCATTTTTAATCACTCCTTTGAAAAAAACATAAAAAGGGCGATTGGAAATCGCTACTACACAGTCAAAGTTCACCTTCGTGGACTAAATATGGTGATTTAAGCTGTGACGCACCCAAATTTTATAATCCTAATATAGCTAAATCTTGTGGTGCGGGCATCTTGCCCGCTAGAATTATACAACTAGAATTATACAAATTAAACGCACAACAACTTATCATTATTTTATCCATTGTTGCACAAAACCCCGTCCTAAACTTTCTTGTCCGCCAATTTGTAATATTTCATTGTCTGCTAATAAGGTTTTAAAATCTTGAGCAGATTTTTTTGATTTTCCATTAGCTTGTGATGTAATTCCCCAAGGTAAATACATTAATGTATCTGGTGGAATTGCCTCCTCATAACGGAAACCACCATTTACAGATTTATGTTCATCGAGTTTAATTTTCACTTGTCTCCATAAACTCATTTGAATTAATGTAGCACAGTGTTTATCAGGTAAAACCAATAACCGATTTATAGAAACCGTAGCATCAGCTTTTGGTACAAATTGTTGTAAATTTTGTCCTGGTTGTAATTGATTTTTTGGGATAATTGCATCCTTTAAATAAACCGGAGAATTATTATTAAAGTTACAACTATATTCTACAGGTATGGGTAATTTACCTCCTTGTAAACGTTGCCAACGTTGTAATAAAAGCGGGCAACTAATCCATACTACACTATGACTTAATGATGGTACTGGCAACCATAATATAGAAGCGTCACCAATCCAAATATCACCCTGTTCTAGTTGTCCGTCTTGTAAATCAGTGCCAAATAGTTGATATTTTAGGTCTTTATCTGTAGCCAATGAACGTACTTTACCCCTGACTGTACTAGAAGGAATATAAGGTAAATTAGTATGAGATTCACGGGCAATTCCTAATAAATTACCTTCCTGAGTTATGCCACCCGTATGTAATGGTGAAAGTAGATATAAATAGATGTATTCCATTAAGATTTCTCCTCACTTTTTCCTTGATATTGAATCCACAACATTTCTGAATAACCCAATTGTCGCCAATTGTTTACACGATTATCTTCATTAGTTCCATTCTTGTGTACTTTTTCATTATCCTGAAACAATCCTTGAGGTTTATTCAAGTAGTATAAACTTCCCGGTGGTGCGGCAAAAACCTGGGGTGCAGGAATGCTTTTTGTAATGCTTTTTGTATTGTCTTGTTTCTCCCTAATTCTACAACTGATTGGTACTGCTTTATCTGTGGACATACTCACAAAAATACCGTTTTTGAGTTTCCATTCCCAGGGATAAGGACGACATAAATTGATTCTTTTTTCAGGATGATCAGGATTATATTTATGTGGTCTTTCAAAAACTCCAGGAGTAACTAAATAAGCGATTGATTGAGTATCAGCTTGAAAATTATCACGGGAAATGTTTTGTAATTCTTGCCATTGTTCCCCCAATTCTGGACAAGATTCTACTATTGATCTGTGTCCTTCTCCTCCTAATCTGATTGTTGCAGGTGTTGTAATTTCGTGATTAATGCTTATGGCAAAACTCCAATTTTGATGTAAACGAATGGCCTTTTCTACAAAGTAACCATCGGCATCTTTAACTTGTTTTGTTCCCGGTTCAATGCTATTATGAGAACGGGTTTCTTCTTCCCAAGGTTTATCTTCGTGAGTACCATCAACTACTCTCCAACAATGTTTATCAATTTTCCCGGTTTCTAAATATTTCTTAACAACACAATAAGGTAAATATTGTCTGAATTTTGTTTCTACTCCATTGCCTTTAACCAAATCATCATCATCATCATCTTTTTTATTATGAGCTTTAACTAATGGACAAGGTTGAGTTTTATCCCATAAGGCATTCTTGATATAAGATTCTGTTTCCCAAGTTAAAGGGACAAGGGGTACAGATTTGGCAAAACCTAAAGGACGGGGAAGATATAGGGTATTTTCTGTGTTTTGATAACAAAGGAATGGACCGACAATTTTAAAGTCTTTCTTTTCCCCCAATATTCCCCTAAATGCACCAGCTATAGTATGACCATTAGGAGGAAATATACTACCAGCCCATGCCCTTTCTTGTGGTGAAAATGGTTTAGCATCTCTTAACATTAATATGTCTAATGGTGTGAGTTTATACCAATACATTATTTCTCACCTCCTACTTTTATATCACGGTTACGTTTGACAAATGCCGCTAGTTTTAACCAACTTTGAATTTCATTATCTAGTTGTTTGGTTTCGGTAGTAATAAACAACGCTGTGAAAAAGTCCGCTAACTGTTTTTGAAACTCTTTTTTCGCATCTTCATCATTTTGGAATTGATCTCGGCGATCGCAAAATGCCTTTGTCCAAGGTACAATAGCTTCTAAACTCGGTGCGGGGTGTTGACTCCATAAACTCGCAGCTTGTTCAAATATCGCACTTTCTAAATCATTTGTGATTAATTGCTGCCATTCAGAAAAAACATCGAATTTAGCAGTGGATTTTAAGGTATTTCCGTTTCCGTAGATTACCCGCACTTGTACAGCGTCTTTTTTATTAAAACAGGCTTTTGTATCATGTTTTTCGGTTGGTACAAGGCAACTATGATGATATTCGTGTTTTTTCGCTGCGTCTTCCGCGTCCCAGAGACTTTCTAAAGCTATTGCTAAGGGTACAGAATGATGGGCAATTACGATACCAAAACTAATTGTAGCCGTGCTACCCATTGTAAATAATGGACGCTCAACTAAACCAACTTTTTTACCATCATCTTTTAAATATTGCCAATAATCACCCTTATTGCTAAATTCTCCACGGGGGTCTTTTGCACCTTTAAAACATTGACGGATATCCCATAACCATTTATCCCATTCCCAAAGATTGGTATAAGCTAAAACATCATCACCTCCACCATAAATTAATCTACCCGCATAACGGCTTTGTGTCAAATAGGGAACTAATTGATTAGAAAAATCTAATAACGCGCGACTTAATGCATTGTGGGTACTAGGTCCCATGCGTTTTTGAATGGCTAAAAACTCTGGAAAATTTTCTAACTTCACTGATAATGTTGAGGGAATATAATCACCATAATTTTTCATTTTTGTACCCTTTAACCATTCACTCATACTATCACCATCACCGGCTGCTAATACATACCAATCTGATGGGTTATTACTAGGATAGTATTCACTAATAATATTGTTGATGTCTTGGCGATATTCTGCCTTGAGTTGATCACTATTGGGTAAATCTTCTAATATCCAACCTGCATTAAGTAAGCGGGGATGATATTTTTTAGGATTCTGTTTTTTATCTATCCAAGGAATACCCCATTTACCTCTTATTTCTGCGAGTGTGTTCTCAAGATCAGGGTATTTATCAACTATTGCTTGACAAGCTTTTTCAAAATTACGTTTATGTTCAGGATTACTTTGATTAACTTTCAAATATCCTGCAACTCCAGAAGTTAAATCTGGATATGTAATGTTTTCTTCTGTTATTCCTAATAATTTTGGCAGGATTTTGTGTAAACCCCGTTTTACTACTTCCGTAGCGTTTAATTGTTCTGTACCATCAAAAAAACCTGCATCATGTTTTCCCCATAATTTCTTAGTATCACCTTCTGTTATCCAGTCTTTTTTCTTTTTATCTTTATTACCAGAACTGACAACTGGACCAATACCAGAAATAGTAGAACGGGGTCCAAAGGCTGTGGGAAGTTCCCAATTTCTAGCATTTTTAACAGATGCTAAACTAGCGCGGGTTGCATCGAAAATATAACCCCACCATGAACCTATATTAGCACTAAAGCCTCTTTGATATTTTTTCCAACGTCGTTTATGTGCTTCTCTTAATAAGTCTAATTCTTTATCCTTAAAAAGTTGATTTTCCTTGGTTCTTAAATTATATGTCCCGTTTTGGATATCCAACCAATCTTGAAATTCTGTATCTTTTTGTTCATCAATTGCAGAACTTTTAAGTTGTATCCCTTGTTTACCGATTGGTAATGCTGTCCAATAAAATTGCCACTGGGATTTTAACCAACCTTGCCAACTATTATCATCTGGTTTTAATTGTCTCATCCAATGACGTTCATTTTGCAATTCATTTAATACTAAATCCCCAATCTTTAACCATTCTTCTAACAGCGTTTGTTGGGCTGTCTGCATGGCTGCTTGTACTTTACCTTCTGGTAACACCAATACTAAAACATTAGGAAAACCAGCAGTTAATAATGATTCTGATGATGTTTTTTCTGGTGTTTCTTTATTAATAAATTGGGCAAAGTCTGGATATTGTTGTAATAACCAATGGTCAATTAATGGTTGTTCATATAAACTAGGATAAAGTAAGGTATCTGGTCCATATTGATTGGCTAGTTGCCAACAAACTTTAGCTGATAAATAATGTAATAACCAAGAACCCGCCCAAAAATCCCGCATTTTGCGACTAGATTTAATTAATTCCTGTACTGGACTAAAACTAAATACAGCTAAATAAGGATGAGATAATTCATCATTTCCTTGCCAACGTTGTATTTGTGCTGCTGTTAAATCATATCCTGCCAATGCACCGGCTAATGCTGATGTCATGCTGACATGACTCCAAATTGAAGCATCGGGAATCCTGGTTTCTGCCGGCATTAACATTAATGAATTATCTTTAAATAAATCACAGGTTGCTTGAGGTAAACAACGCCATAACCACCAATAAAGTTGCTTAATTTTCTTAATATCATCTTTAATACTTGGATCTTGTAATTCTTTAGGTACTTTTGCAAGTAGTTCCTTCTGTTCTTTCTGTACTAAATAATCTTTACGTTTACCTTTAATAAGTTCATCATGTGAATTAATTTTCCATTCCTGTCTTGCACCTGATAATAAATGTGTAATCTCTAACCCCTTTTCACGATTTTTACCTGGGGCATAATTTATACTAGCTGTGACGCTACCTATAGCTGACCTATCACTAGCTGAAGCTATATAATCCGCTAAGAGGATATTTTCTAATACTTTACCACCTGATTGATCAGGGGTTTTACCTGTCTCAACCCAAGGCTTCATTACTTCTAGTTGTTTATAGAAGCTATTTTTACCCCGTCCGCTATTGTTATGTAATGCCTTTAATACAGGGTCATGTAGTAACCCCCAAATCTTAGCCCGCCAATATTCTGCTGTCATCGGTAGATCCCCTGTCTAGCTTATAGATGAATTATAAGAGCGCGATTCAGTGTTTGTCTAGGAATCTAAAATATCTCAAGATTTTTGTAATATTTGCTCTAACCCTTACTCTGTAAGCTTTTCCTGACTTTGAGGATTTTATTAAAAATATTTTATTTTCTTTGACATTGGTTCTTATTTATGCTGCTATCAAGTTACAGCGTTTCCTTTACCAAACATTGATATCAGTACATATTTTATTATGTATTTATATATACGATTGATGAGCGATCGCGTTGTTTCCATTCAATTAATATCCCCAGCGAGTGGGAAAGATGAACAATTTTATAGGATAAGCATTTAATATCATGACGTTTCCATTCAATTAATGTCCCCAGCGAGTGGGGACTCGATTAGTCATGTGGATCAAATTGTAGAGGTTTTAATGTTTCCATTCAATTAATGTCCCCAGCGAGTGGGGACTAAAACATCTGACTATGAAACTGCTCCTTCTGGAATAGGCGGGATTTTATTTTTAAAATCTTCATTGCCTTCTATACTCAAAACCTTAAAAGAATCCAATCCATAAACGGCGGATGACAGGTCTAAATTATTTGGATTTTTTGTGTCATAGCAATGCCCCTGAAATCCAATCGAAACCTCAATCTCTCTGTTCCAAGCTCTTAAAGCCATCTCTTCTACGCCTTTTCTGACACTTGCTTTTTCTGCGGCGGCTTTCAGCTTGTTTTTTTGGTCGCTTGCTGCTGGGTAACTTTTAATTTTCACAACAGGATTAATGATCTCGAAAGGATCATTATGCTCCGTCTCAACTTCAACACTTGCCAAAGTAAATTCTTTTTCGCCTATGTCACCAAACGGGCAATATTCAAGTTTAATTTTCATGTAAAATCGCTCCTAAGACAAAATTAAAATGTTCTGGATCTCGCTTGTAAAAGTCAGTCATCAGTTTGGGATCGCGGAATTTCTCAAGTTTCCATTCAATTAATGTCCCCAGCGAGTGGGGACATCAGAATATGAATCATCGCAAATTCATTGAAAAATGTTTAAGTTTCCATTCAATTAATGTCCCCAGCGAGTGGGGACTACGCACTAAAAGCGATTGAGAACGTTATGGGCTATATAAATAGACGCTCTCCTTGAGGTGACTTTACGAATAAACTGAGTTTTTCACCATTTAAATTATATACGGCTGTAGGGGATGAAACGTTACATAGCAAAATAGACTACTGATTAAATTAATTAGTTAGTGATTCTATACGCTTGTATTAAGGTGTGGTTAGGGTGTGGGGACTGGGGATTAGAACGGGAATTAGTGACTTAATTAATTTAAAAACACCTCTTAATTAATTAAGAGGTGTACCGTCTGCTTGAATTAGTGAGAGACAAGCAAACTATATTTATCGTAGCACAAATATTATTTTATTTAAAGTAGACACGGCATCATAAAAGGGGTTTAGCCTTTAATAACTATCACGAAAAGCCTTGTTTATTGGTTTTTAATTTATTTGTAAATATCCCAATAAATCTCTTGTCAATTATCAATTAATCAATTACTATACAAAAAGTTAGAGACAAGGAAAACAAAAAAAATGACAAATCAAGTAATTGATAAAATCAAGGCTATTTCTATCCATGCCCCCCATGCCTATGCTATTTGTTTAGGCAAAAAACCTTTTGAATATCGCAACTCACCCACAAAAAGAAGGGGTTGGATTTTGATTCATTCCAGTGGCAGCAAGGCTAGTGATTCATGCTTTCCTGAATATGGTATTGACAAAAAAATAGCCGTTAGACAAGCCATTATAGGTGCAAGTTTTATCACAGATTGCAGTCCAGATAGTCAAGGTGGTTATGCCTACAGGATGACAAGATCAATGTTATTTAAAACCCCTATAGAGGGTGTTAAAGGTTGTCAAGCAATATTTTGGGGGCATTGCAAAGACCCTCAAAAAATCAAAGCTTTTGAGCAGGCTATAGAGCAAATAGGGCTTGCACTTAACTAACTTAGATGCACACAATTCCTCAACAGTCTAATTAGTTTGAATGCTAAAAACTTCCCCACAATCCCTATCAAGTTGGTAGGGATTATTAAAGTTTCCATTCAATTAATGTCCCCAGCGAGTGGGGACCTGGCTGGCTTGGAAGAACTATAAAACTAATGTAGGAGTGCTAAGTGGTTTCCATTCAATTAATGTCCCCAGCGAGTGGGGACTGGGGTTCTCGCTGGCTATATCTGGCTGAATGATGAGTTTCCATTCAATTAATGTCCCCAGCGAGTGGGGACTGTGGTTAGAGTTGCACCAATCCAGAAATTATCAATAGTTTCCATTCAATTAATGTCCCCAGCGAGTGGGGACCCGTCTAGCAATCAAAGTGATTATGAAGGAATAAGTCAGTTTCCATTCAATTAATGTCCCCAGCGAGTGGGAACTTGAGAGCGCCCGTCACCGAAGAAGTGATCAGGCGTATTGAAAAAGCTTTAGGTGTTGATTTTGGCGTAAGTTTCAACGAATAGCCCAATCCCTCTTCAAGCAATGGGCTATTTCCGTGCGTTTATCGTTATCGAATATTCGATAAATTTGTCGGAAAATAAATTAAAAAAAGTGTTGCTAGGACGGCAACACTTAGCAAAAATCAATTCTGGATGCCATATATCTGGTTTATCGGCTAAATTCCCCCTTCACATATTCTTCGTTTCCATAATAGACGTGGCACACGGCAAAATCGATCCCAACTTGGTTGGCGTATGCACGTGCCAGTGTTTCGGCAATAACACGCACGTCGTCGCGGTTGGTGTATTTGTCAGGTGTGAGCGTTACAAGCATTGTGATTTTCCCGGTAATGGCAATGTCTGTTACAGAGGTATTGTTGAGCGCCCATTGTTTGAATTTCTCGATCTTCGTATTAATTTCAGCGTCCCGCTGCTTATTAAGTTCAACTTCCCGCAGTTGCTTCACTTTTTCCTCTTCTGCTTTTGCCTTTTGCTCCTGAGTTTCGATTTCCTTATTCTGTGAAGGCGGCGTTTCCGTTTCGGACGTTTGAGGTGGAGTTGGTGTCTTGGGAGCTACGAGTCCGATAAGGAAGATAATGAATAAAAAAGCAGATAAGCCGAAAAATAAATTGCCAAGACAACCGGATTTGCGCTTCATGGGTGCGCCACAGTTCGGGCAAGTGGTAGCTTTGGAACTCATTTCTTTGTTGCATTCAGAGCATTTTAGGAGCGTCATAAAAAAATCCTGATGTATGTATACATCAGGATACCGATTCTATTGGAGCAAATTAGGTAAATTACCTATTTTTTAAGGAAGTAGGTAGTACGCTTGCCTTCTTTGGAAATCAGGATGATTTGGTCAATGCGTCGCCCTGTCGTCAGTTTACAGTTTCCATTCAATTAATGTCCCCAGCGAGTGGGGACAAACAAGTCATAGATGGATAGGAGTCGGTGGTAAAAGTTTCCATTCAATTAATGTCCCCAGCGAGTGGGGACCCCATAGAACGCGCCCCTCTGGGTGACACATTTACGATGGTTTCCATTCAATTAATGTCCCCAGCGAGTGGGGACAAGTTTTAGGCGCGATCGCCGAAGACGACAGGCTTTTGTTTCCATTCAATTAATGTCCCCAGCGAGTGGGGACTTGATGAGTTGGTCAAGATTAAATCTTTTTTAATTAGTTTCCATTCAATTAATGTCCCCAGCGAGTGGGGACTGGGATTTAACGGGCTTTGGGGAACTGGAATTAAGTTTGTTTCCATTCAATTAATGTCCCCAGCGAGTGGGGACCTGATGAGGGCTATACAGATGGAGACCTTACAGAGCTAAGGAGTTTCCATTCAATTAATGTCCCCAGCGAGTGGGGACCAGAGAAAGATGCTTGGCATAGTTCTTTGTTTATGGTCGTTTCCATTCAATTAATGTCCCCAGCGAGTGGGGACACCATCCAGAGATAACAGAAGTTGTTGGCACTGCCTAGTTTCCATTCAATTAATGTCCCCAGCGAGTGGGGACTTGTAATATTCCGGTTCTCAAAAAGAGCCGGTTCTTTGTTTCCATTCAATTAATGTCCCCAGCGAGTGGGGACCTACTTAGTTGGGCTTGACGGGGCGATATTGGATACTTATGTTTCCATTCAATTAATGTCCCCAGCGAGTGGGGACATTGTTACTGAAGTTGGATTGGACGGCGATCGCGGGTTTCCATTCAATTAATGTCCCCAGCGAGTGGGGACAAACATCAAAATAATATTATTCTAGTATTAAGTAAAGTTTCCATTCAATTAATGTCCCCAGCGAGTGGGGACGGTCTTTGACGGACTTTACCTTTCTGAGCTTCTATTTGGTTTCCATTCAATTAATGTCCCCAGCGAGTGGGGACATAATAGCAAGTTAAGCAATGAAGATTTAATAGGTTTCCATTCAATTAATGTCCCCAGCGAGTGGGGACTTAAAATCAAATTACAATCATGATGAATTAGAATCGTGTTTCCATTCAATTAATGTCCCCAGCGAGTGGGGACGTATTAAGTGCAAATCCTGGCAGGATCTAGCGGATAAGTTTCCATTCAATTAATGTCCCCAGCGAGTGGGGACGAAATACTACTCGAATTAGTAACCAGACTTGTAAGAACTGGCATCTTGTTTCCATTCAATTAATGTCCCCAGCGAGTGGGGACCCGAACTGGTTAGCTGCTGCAATGGCTAATCTAATCCTCCCCACAGACAGACAAATGTTTCCATTCAATTAATGTCCCCAGCGAGTGGGGACACAAGATAAAAAATATCTTTAATCCAGAACCGCAAAATTGTTTCCATTCAATTAATGTCCCCAGCGAGTGGGGACATTCTAGCTATTGGAATTATCGGTACTGAATTTATGGCAAATCAAATGTTTCCATTCAATTAATGTCCCCAGCGAGTGGGGACCATAGTCCTGAAAGAAGCGGGAATAGAGCTAGGACTGTTTCCATTCAATTAATGTCCCCAGCGAGTGGGGACTCCTCAATTTTAAACCCTTACCCAGCAAGGTGTCCAGAGACAGTTTCCAAAGATCAGGAAAAAAAGTGGTAAAACCACTAACAGAGAGCGGGAAAAAACCCCTAAAACCCTTACCCAGCAAGCGACCGAAGTTCCCAACGAAAAAATAAACATTACAGCCATTTTACCTGACCGAAAATAATGGGATACAAGCCCCGTCCACTTCGACAAGCTCAGTGCATCGCTTCTAGGACGGCTTTTCTTGATTTTTAATATACTCTTTTAATATCTCTAGTGGCGCA
>NZ_JACJPZ010000051.1:0-27290 GCF_014696335.1 Dolichospermum sp. FACHB-1250 | reverse complement strand
TCACAAGCTTTCTCATAATTTCCAGATTCTGCTAATGCTTTTCCATAGCTAGTTAATGCTATGATATTATCGGGATTAATTTGTAAAGAACTTTCAAAAATCTCACAAGCTTTTTCGTGTCTTCCTGCTTTAGATAATCCGTTTCCATAGCTAGTTAAAGTAATAATATTATCAGGTTGAAGCTGTAATGACCGTTCAAATAATTTAAATGCTTTATTATATTGTCCATTTTTTGATAATACGTTTCCATGTTTGCTGAGAATAATAGCATTTTGACAATTCCTCAATAAATCGTCAGCCTTGCTAATTAAAAATTGGATATCATCATTATTAATCATAGTTTATTTTTTAAATTTAAAGGAATCCAGGGAATTTATTCCCTGTATCAAAGCCAAAGTCGGTTAAAACTGACTAGAATCTAGTCTAATTTACTGAAGGAACATTTAACAATCACATCCTGTAAATCCTCAAATCCTGGACATCCTGATTCTGACAATTATTCCCAAAAGTCCACATTTAACATTGCTTCAATATCACAACTAAACGGCCACGTATCAGGAAACTCACACTGTGGATAACCATTGCGGACAATTTTCAGAGCATCTGCATAAGCTTCATCAAATACTTGGCTAAAATAAGGCTTGAGACTAGGTGAATTTTTGAGTAACTTTCTGATTCCAATCTTTTGTTTAATGATTGATTCTACCCCCCCACGATAACAATCAGGGATCTGCACATAATTCCGCTTGAGAATGTGTTCTAAAAGTTCTGCTAACCGATTTTCAAGTTCACGTTGATCTGAGCGCCCCAAGTCCTCTATCTCTTCTATCAAATTATCAATATCTAGTCCTTCTATATCTCTATTCCGTAATTTGTGGACAATATCTTCAATCCAGAGTAAATAGTCTTGCTCATACAAAGATACTGCAATTGGTGTCTGTGTCATTGCTGTAAACCCTCTAAATGACCTAATTTCATTTTAAGTGACATCATTTGTAATCTTCGACAATCAACCTGTAAACTAGCAAAATCAAGACAATTTAAACTCTTTTAACATTTTGCTTATTCCAAGCATATTCACTGAGTATAGCATATAGTGATCAATCAAATCCTGTAAATCCTCAAATCCTGGATATCCTGATTCTGACAATTGCTAGTTTATAATTAATCTAAATGTAACTTTTCCATTTACCAAGGAGGAATAAACAATGAAAGGATGGGAAACTTTAGATGCTATAGAAAGACAACCTGATAAAGTCAGTGGTGCATGGGTATTTCGAGGAACAAGAGTTCCCGTTACTGCATTATTTGAAAATTTACGTGATGGTGCAACCGTAGATGAGTTTTTGGAGTGGTTTCCCCCTGTACAAAGATCACAAGTTGAAGCTGTACTTAATTATGAGCTTGAAACATTAGCTGCTTAAATATATTGTCTGAATCAGGATGTCCAGGATTAAAGGATTTACAGGATAAAAACAGGGATTTGACCCCCAATGCTTATGAAGAAGCATGGTCTAATTTATCAAATGGAGATTTACTAAAAGCTGCTGAAAATAAAGGATATCAAATACTTGTTACCACAGATCAGAATTTACGTTATCAACAGAATTTGAGTGAACGTCAAATTGCAATTGTTGTTTTACTATCAACTTCATGGCCAAAAATTAGAACACAAGTTGATCAGGTTTGCTCTATTATCAATACAATTGAATTGGGTGATTATCAAGAAATTTCTATAATCTAAAAATCCTGATCCTGAAAATCCTTAAATCCTGGACGTTATCTCGACTTACTTAGGCAAGCTCAGTACAAGCTTAACTAAAGTTAATATTATTAGGCGATCGCCTATCTAGTCAAATCAAATATCATCAGGACAGATACCTAATGCTCTTAAATAAACCACTAACTTCCCCTATTGCTACTCACAGTTTAATAGTATCGGGTTTTCATGCCTTATCAGATCCCATTAGAATCAGTGTTATAGAACTTCTGCGTCAGCGTGAACTCTGTGTATGTGACTTATGTGATGCTTTAGAAATAAATCAATCAAAACTTTCTTTTCATCTCAAAACCCTCAAAGAAGCAAGTCTAGTAAATTCCCGTCAACAAGGACGCTGGATTTATTACAGCTTGAATATTTCCCAATTTCAGGTTCTAGAAACATATTTAGCAGAGTTTCGTCTGAATTATGGGGTTTTAACTCCTCGTTCCTGTTGTGAGTAGCGGGGAATTAGACTCGGTACAAATTTGTTCTAAGTAGGGCTTGCTGAAAAAGTTTTCTCGTTCCCATACTCTGTATGGGAATGAATTACAGAAGGCTCTGCCTTCAAGGTTATAGTAGAGGCAGAGCCTCTTGATAGCATTCCCAGTCTCTGACTGGGAACGAGATAACGAGATGACTAGATAGAACAAATCCCTGCAATCTTGAAAGACTACAGAGATTTGTTTTTTTATTCATTTGGTGGCGGGAAGTGGATTTGAACCACTGACCTTCGGGTTATGAGCCCGACGAGCTACCAGGCTGCTCTATCCCGCGTCGCTTTTGTCGTTTTCCTCTCGACTTCTTTAATATAACGCAAAGTCAAAAGTTTGTCAACTATAAAAGCGATAATTCTCCAACTACTTCCAAACGCTTGTATTTCCCCAGGTTCATGAACTTCTCGGCCAGACTTTGGGCTATGCTGGGGGTAATCCAACCCATTTGTTGGAGGAGGTGAATAGCTACGGCGTATTTAGCGCGTTTTGAGCCATCCATTACCTTAATAGCTAATCCCATACCCTCCCCAAGTCTGCTAATACACTGCACACCTTCTGCACCGGATTTACTAACTAATTCGCTGGGAGTTAAGCGCATCAGTTCTGTGTCAAATTCTCCTTCACCAGCCACCATGGTGGGATGATGGTTCATAGCGCGAACGATGCGTTCCATATCCACGCTATTGCTAGAAGCTAATACAGCATATAAAGAGGCCATTTGACTGAGTTGCATCAGGTATGTAGGTGCGCCGCAGTCATCATGGGCTGTGAGAAATTCTTCTGCTGGCATTCGCAGCAATTCTGCTACTTTGGTGATAATTAACTGCTGGACTGGGTGTTTTCGATCCAAATAGTTAGTTAACGGCCAATGGCGTTGTTGACAAACCGCTAACATTCCTGCGTGTTTACCAGAGCAGTTATATTCTAAACGACTGCTTTTACTTTGGGGGATTGGGCATTGTATAACATTTGCGTCAATATCTGCCCGCCACAAAATATTAAATACCTGTCTTACCTGTTCTATGCTGCCTTTATGGGAACTGGTGATAATGGCTAAGTCTTTGTCACTCAAACCATAGCGTTCTAATGTGCCTGTGCTAGTGACAGCCAGGGCTTGAAATGGTTTGAGAGCAGAACGGACAAATGCAGCAGTTTCAGCGTTACCGGCCACAGAAAGAACCCGTCCCCGGTCGTCGCTAACTACAGCCTGGACTAGATGCCGAGATTCAATAATACCTTCCCGCAGTAACCGGACTTCCAGGGCTGCGGCTTGAGTTCGTTTTCCCATTGTCATCTAAACCTCCAGGAGACCCCCACCAAAACTGTACTCAGTTTGGTGATGGGAGGAATGGAGGGTTAATTGTGAAACGTCCCTTGAGTATTTTTGTCCGTCAGCACAAACAGCGAGAGGGACAGTTGAGTAATTAACAAATCTTTGATTTTCCATATTCGTAACCGTCCTTTTTGTGAATTGATTTACAGTATTTGTAAGAGATACTTTGAATCAGTCCAAATACCGTTGAGATATTGAAACTACCGCTAGTCCTCACTGCTACTCGTCCGATGTATGCCCCAATCTTTTTTCCTTTTGTGACAACAGCTTTCACAATGTCTCCGGTTTGAAAACCATTAACAAATTTAAACCTGGGGACATATCTAGAAGGAAAACCGTACTTGTCGGTTCGGCAAGATTGTCTAGAGCCGTGACCGTTAGCTGTAATTAGCAATGGCTTAACACCTTTGATATTGAGAATTGGCGTTGACTGACCAACACAAGCTGCGTCAATCCAATGCGTTTTCTCTAGTTTCTGTTGATTTCTATTGAACTTTGTTAACCCTCCTGAACCTGTTTCTACAGGTAATCCAGTTGCTTTGAGAACTTCTAGTAATGCAAAACGAGTCGTGTTTACTGCTGCTGCATCAGCCAGTGGTCTTTTGGCTTGCTTCAAGATTTTCTCTAACTTTGAAGGGTCTTTTTTGAGAAAATATTTGATGTCTTTCGTTCCCTTTTTGGTGTTACACTTTTCACAACTTAAAGTGAGATTTGTAATTGAATTACTACCACCCTTGGCTCGTGGATGAATATGTTCTACTTGAAAAGGAACGTCTTTTACTCCACAGTAAGCACATTGTCTACCCCACTTTTCTAGTAAGTATTCTCTGGTTTCGTAACCAGCTAAAGTTCCCTGCTGATATTCCTTACCTTGAATATCAGGATTAGCCATTAACTGCATATCAAACCTGACTAATTCTTGGCTAATAGCCTCAATTGGTGCGAGTTTACGCAATCTTTCAACCCAAGTTTTAATATTATCAACCCGACTTTGTAGGCTCGGTGCTAACCATCCTTCTGGACGGGTTCTATTCAAGAATCTTGGTTGTCTGTAACGAGTTTTTCTTGCACGTCTAGAATGTCTTAATTGCCTTCTAGAAGTTAAAGCATCTCTAATTGCAAAGCCTCTATGTTTTAATTCAGCAGCAAATACAACCTCGCCAGTTGAATCGTTAACTAATGCCATTCCCGTGAATTTTGCACCAGGGTCAATCTTTAGCCTTAGCGACGATACTGGGGAGTCAGGACGGGATTTTTTGAGAATAATTGTGAACGGAAACTGTCTAAATATTGCTGCTTTTTTGGTTCTTAGTAGTTGCCTAGCTTGTGCTGAATGAATTGGGTTTAATGGCGTGAAGTTGGTATCTAAAACAAATACTTTGGACATAAAGTCCCTCCTTGCGGGTAATGTTAGCTTTGACAATGTTAGAGGTCGGTAACTATCTCAAAAGCACTGGTTTAACCCTTAGTCCTGTTTAACTTTTAAGTTCTAGAGCAGGGAACTAGCTACGCATCCCCTGGTAGGTCTTTAACTCTTACCTCTAACGTAGTTCGGTTAAGAACTGAGTCTGGTCAACTAGGCTTTGACAAGCCCTCACTTACCCTAAGGGAAGTGAGGGGTGGTTGACGGGTTTATATCTACTTTGTGAATTGTCAGTGGTCAGTTGTCGGTGGTTGGTTATCGTTGGTCAGTTGTTTTACTAATAACTAATAAATAATAACTAACGACCAATAACTATTTACAGGAAATGCCAAACTATAGTTCCCACAAGATACATGAGAGCCAATGCGGCAAAGGTAATTTGCAAGCGTTGGAAAATGGGTTTAATTTCGTAGGTAACAATTAAGCGATCGCGGGTAATGACTGCTTGGGGTTTTGTCCAAGTTTGCCCGTCGTACCAACCAGATTCTTCATAGAATACAGTGGTGCTGTACAGGCGATCGCGCACATAGAACCAACCTAAATACAACCTGATTAAGACTAGCACTACAGTAACACTAGCAGCGCCAGATCCACAAAGCAGAAAATTAAAAATCTGCTTTTGGGGAGGAAAGCTGGCCGCTGCCACAGGTCCTGCTATCAACCAAGACCAAGCCCAAATCCAAAAGATTTTTTTGGTGTAGTTGCTCCAGCTTAAGGTACTATCTCGAAATAGCCAGGCGTTTTTTAATTCCTCATACTCATTGAGTGGTTGTTGTTCTGTAGGAACTGGGCAATTCTCCAGAGAGGAGCGCATCATATCGGTTAACCCCCAACATCATCGGAGTTTGGCATGAAAATACGTTCCGCGTGTCCCCAGAACGCTTCTAAATTATAAAACTCCCGTTCCCTTGGCATCATGATATGGACGATGACATCACCATAATCTTGTAGTATCCATGTTCCTTCCGCTTTTCCTTCTGTGGTGCGGGGTCGTCGTTGCCACTCAATTTCCACTTGTCCTTCTACTGCGTCAGCGATCGCTCTCACCTGTACTTTAGAGTAACCGGTCATGATCACAAAGTAATCAGACAGGTAAGAAATATTTGCCAGGTTTAGCAATATAATTTCTCCGGCTTTACGCTCATAACCAGCTTCAGCAATAGTTAGAGCTAAATTTTTACTTGTAGTTTCTGTGTCAGTTTTAGGTTCGATCACAGCTTTCTTTGTCAATGGAAAATTTCCTCTTAAAGATTCAGTCATTCAACCTCTTGTGCTTTTTCCTTTTGCAGTTACTTGGTCTACTTATGTAACTTACTGACAATTTACACTCTCAGAACTTTTAAATACTGAGACTCTTCATCGCTACTGTCAATGAGTCATCCTGTAACTAACAAATAACTGAACTAGAATTGTGTGAATGGGTTTTTTCTGAATAGTAACATATTCTACAGTTAACTTTATGCCTGAATCGCTTTAGTCTCTATTTATCATTTTCTGGTACTTTGTCCTAGTTTTTGGCTGATTCTTGTTAAATTTTCCTATTTAATCGCTTTAATAGCTGATTTATTTTACTTAAATATGATTTTATCAGATACTAACTATTGAGATTCATACCTTGGGTGGCAGCATGAAACCCAACCTCTCAAAAATGGCGAAGATATTGTGTGAGATACTATTAGACAAAAATAAGCCCAAGCCGATTTACGACTTGGGTAAATAAAATGAATTTTGTGCAATCACGTCCAGGGTATAACGAAATAAATTATACAAAGTATGAGTGGCATTTGGGTAGGTTAGAGTCGGGATAAAGGACAAAAACAGGACGGAAGAAATCAAATGCAGCGGATTTTGGCAGCAAGATTAAACAGCCCCACTGTTTTTATGAAATAAAATGGTGATAGTTTTAAGAATCAACTTTAAATCGTAAACTAAGCTCCAGTTTTTTTGATATTGTAAATCTAAACGAATCACGTCTTCAAAACTACGGACTTGAGAACGTCCCTTAACTTGCCATTCACCAGTCATACCAGGTTTAACGTCTAAACGTTGCCATTCTGGTACTTCGTAGCGTTCCACCTCATCAGGTGTAGGTGGTCGAGTTCCTACTAGACTCATTTCACCTTTGAGAACGTTCCAAAATTGCGGTAATTCATCGAGACTGGTACGACGTAACAGCTTACCTACTTTGGTAATTCTGGGGTCATGATCATTTTTAAAGAAAGCGCCTTCCACTTGATTTTTGATTTGGGATTTTTTAGCTTCCGCATCTACGCACATAGACCGAAATTTCCAAATAGCAAAGCGTTTACCCATCCAACCACAACGGGTTTGCTTAAAGAAAATTGGACCGGGATCGTCAATTTTAATAGCGATCGCTATGGGTATAAACAAAATAGATGTAATTACTAACCCAACCAATGATCCGACAATATCAATGGCCCGTTTCATCCAAGAAGCCACGGAAGGATGAGTTTGCGGAAGTGGGTCTACTTTTCGAGAATTATTTTGATAATTTCCCGTATTTATCAGATTGTCGTTTGCTATTGGCTCTAAGTTATCAAGAGACTCAATGGGAAATACCTGATCTAGTCCTGTCAGATTCAAGACTGCCATGACTTGGGGAGTGATATGACGCAGTGTCATGATAATTCCCTTTTCCTGGGAATTTTTGAAGTTACTGACTAGAGAACCTAAACCACTACTATCCATAAAGGTAGTATTTTGAAAATCAATGAAAATTTGCCGAGGTGGTGAATCTGCTTGAATTAGGTTTTGGCAAGTTTGCTTAAAACTGATAGCTTCAAGCACGGTTAACCTCGCTGGTACTTGCAAGATTGCTACATCTTCAAGGTAAGTAACTAAAAATTCTACTGGTATGGTTTGGCTACTCATGAAGCTCTGCACTTTAGTTGCCATCTAAAATCTCATTAAATGTGATTTGGTCTTAAAAAAACAATTAACCCGATTTTTAATCTGTATGATGAATCATAAGTAAGTAGATTTTTAAAGATCAGCGGGAAGATCACTAATCAAGCTTCACAATAGAAGAAACTGACAAAATTCTTGCTGTTGTAAATAGGTGAATCCTTCCCTTACTTCATATCATCATGACTACTAAAAATAAAGTTAACTCAACTGCACGCCTAATCGAAGTCTTTTCTGCCATTCAAGGCGAGGGGCTGAATGTGGGGACGCGTCAGATTTTTATCCGGTTTGCTTTTTGTGATCTGCGTTGTTATTTTTGCGATAGCGCCCACACCTGGAATGCACCCCCTAGCTGCCAAATTGAGTCTTACCCCGGATTACGAGATTTTGAAGTTCATCCAAATCCCGTTGCATCATCTACATTGTTGGCATGGATTGCCAGACAAAATCTACCTTTCGTCCACGATAGCATTAGCTTGACTGGAGGAGAGCCTTTGCTTCATGCACAATTTTTGGCGGAATTTTTGCCCGCATTGCGATCGCTGACTAGTTTACCGATTTATCTGGAAACCGGCGGACATCGCCCAGAAAATTTGGCAATAATTCTCCCCTATTTAGACTCTGTGGGCATGGATTTGAAACTACCCAGTGTCAGCGGTGAAACTTATTGGCCAGAACACACAAAATTTCTTCAGTTATGCTCTAACTCTAAGTTAGAAGTATTTGTAAAAATAATTGTTTCCCAAAGTACAGTTGTTCAGGAGTTAGAACGGGCGGCTTTGTTAGTTGCCCAAGTCAATGAGGATATTCCGGTATTTTTACAACCTGTTACCCCTTTAGCTGTTGCCTCTTTAGCTGCTCAAGAATTTAGTTCTGTGGTCATGGTAGCACCAACTCCAGACCAGGTTTTAGAATGGCAAGTTTTGATGAAGAGATTTGTTAAACAAGTGCGTGTGATTCCCCAAACTCATAAAATGTTGCATCAAATGTAGAATTTAAAAAGTTTTCATCAAGAAAAGAATAAAATTTATTGATTCTATAAAACTGTGGCCAAGTAATTCAATATTTTTGGGGTTGGGGGTTGCCCACCCCGCTAACTGCTTGTGATTTTACAGTTCACCAGTTTCGCCATTCCTAGATTTAGATTTAGCTTTGTTAGCGCTGCGTTTAAGAGCAGAAAGTCTAGCTTCATATCGAGAACGCTGACGCTTGCTAGGAGTGTTTTCAACCAAGGTTTTTAAGGCACTACCAAGACTTTTATAAGCGTTAGGTAAACTATAACCAAAGCGGGTTGCCAGAGCGATCGCTTTTTCGTCAGCATCTAGCAATTCTTTAATTTGTTTGTCCCCATTATTTTTTTGGTATAGTCGCCAACCGGAAACGCCACATAGAGCTAAAGCTAATACTAGTAATAATCCATCTTGTACCCACAATTCACCCACCGCACCACCTAAACCAATGGCCAGTGCGGCCATTTCCCAGCCATCTTTAGGAATGGTGTCATTTTGAACACGAGCCACTTCGTGCCAAAACAGCAAATTCCGCTGATCCATTGCCAGAGCATCCCATTTTACCAAGTCAATTTGAATTTCTACTTGGTCTTTGCCGATTTCTTCGCAACGAATCAGAGATGGATTAACCTCAGTTGTGCCTTCAACCGTTACCCAACTTTGTAATTCTGGCGGTAGTAAACTTTTTAACCGCCGAATTTCACTCATTTCCGCTTTAGCAGAGGAGGTTGCATAGGATGTCATAAAAATCCAGCCCTAGGAAATTTCTTTTTTGTATATGATTAGGTTATCACTTTCCAGTTTAGCGATTTCAGTAGTTATCCTCTGATTCATCGGTAAAACTACCTCGCTTTTTCCGCGCTTCCATAGCTTTTTCTAGGAGTTCTAATAATCCAGGAGCTTGTTCTTGAATACTCAACAATAATCTTTCTCCCAAGTCTATATTTCCCGGATCTTCTCCTGTTTCCATTACTTCCTGCAAACGCGGCACAGCAATGCTATCCACAATTTGGATTAATCCGCTCAGACAACGGTTAAATTGTCTTTCGGTGAGCATGGAGTCCTCTAGGGGAAATTCAATAATAGCGCGGATTTCACCATCGGAGGGATCATATTCCCATTGCAGCATTTTGGTTTCCCAAGAAATAGCCAGCATGGTTTGCAGGATGGCGTTTTTGTGGGGATGGTCTTTCACTTCCGCTAAAACTTGAGGCGCAAATAACCGGAAAAATCTCCCTTCTTCGTCCAATTGAACAACTATCAGGAAATCCTCTAGGTTTTGAGCTTCAACACCTGTAATAATCCGGTCTTCTTCTTCATCAAAACGGTATTGCCAACCAAGATTATCTAGATACTTGGCTATCTGTTTGAGATTTGCTGCCATAAAAGCCTCGTAAGGAACAGTCGGGAGGCTGTCACCAAAATTATTGTAACCTGGTAGGAGCATTTACTCAATTGGTACATTCAGTCGTTTGGTGTGAAAAATTGTGATGATGACAAGGAAAGAAAGGAAAAAAAGGAATTTTCCGAGATAATTGAGTTTTTTGTGTCTTTCTACTTCATTTTTGCCCAACTCGGTCAATATAACTGGATTCAAAAATCTTCTGTTGAGTTTTAGTTGCAAAACTTAACACAGTTATCAGTCAAGTCTTTTTTCCATCTGTATCCGCACTTTGGTAGACTTAAAAACTGAAATAGCTAAAAAAAACGTACTTGACAAGTAATTTAGAGGGCAGACTCCGTGGAAAATACTCTTGGGTTAGAAATTATAGAAGTAGTTGAGCAAGCTGCGATCGCTTCTTCAAAATGGATGGGTAAGGGCGAAAAAAACATTGCTGACCAAGTAGCTGTGGAAGCTATGCGCGAACGGATGAATAAAATCCATATGCGCGGTCGCATTGTCATCGGTGAAGGTGAACGGGACGAAGCTCCTATGCTTTACATTGGTGAAGAAGTGGGTATCTGTACCAGACCAGATGCCGCTAATTTCTGTAATGTTAATGAACTAGTAGAAATTGACATCGCTGTTGACCCCTGCGAAGGTACTAACCTGGTTGCTTATGGTCAAAATGGCTCCATGGCGGTTTTGGCAATTTCTGAAAAAGGCGGTTTATTTGCTGCTCCTGACTTCTACATGAAGAAACTGGCAGCGCCCGCCGCCGCTAGAGGTCATGTTGATATTAACAAATCCGCTACAGAAAACTTAAAAATCCTTTCTGAATGCCTAAACCGGGCTGTGGAAGAATTAGTAGTTGTTGTTATGGACCGTCCCCGTCATAAAGAACTAATTCAAGAAATCCGCACCGCTGGTGCCAGAGTTAGACTGATCAGCGATGGTGACGTTTCTGCTGCTATCTGTTGCGCTTTTTCTGGTACTAATATTCATGCGTTAATGGGTATCGGTGCTGCTCCCGAAGGTGTGATTTCAGCTGCGGCTTTACGTTGCTTGGGTGGACACTTCCAAGGACAATTAATCTACGATCCAGAAGTTGTCCAAACTGGTTTAATTGGTGAAAGCAGAGAAGGTAATCTAGCCCGTTTAAATGAAATGGGTATTACTGATGGTGACAAGGTTTATAACGCTAATGAATTAGCTTCTGGTGAAACGGTGTTATTCGCCGGTTGCGGTATCACTCCTGGGACTCTGATGGATGGTGTGCGTTTCTTCCACGGTGGCGCTAGAACCCAAAGCTTGGTTATTTCCAGTCAATCTAAAACCGCTCGCTTTGTGGATACAGTTCACTTGTGGCAAGAACCCAAGACTATCCAACTACGATAATCATTGGTGATTTGTGATAGGTAATTGGTGATTGGGAAAAAACTCTTACCAATTACCTGTTACCCATGACCCATGACCTATTACCTATTACTTATTACCTATTACCTATTACCTATTACCTATTACCCATTTAAGAAATGAATATTGCCGTGGTGGGGTTAAGCCATAAAACAGCCCCAATAGAAGTTAGAGAAAAATTAAGTATTCCCGAAACTCAAATCGAAGGAGCGATCGCTCATCTTCTCAGTTATGCTCATATTGATGAGGTTGCTATTCTCAGCACTTGTAACCGCTTAGAAATTTATATTGTCAGTAACGAAACTACTCAAGGGATTCACGAAGTTACTCAGTTTCTTTCTGAACATAGTAAACTACCTATAGTCTCTCTGCGTCATCATCTGTTTATATTGCTCCATGGTGATGCTGTAACACATATTTTACGGGTTGCATCTGGTTTAGATAGTCTCGTCTTAGGTGAAGGTCAAATTTTAGCTCAAGTTAAACATACTCATAAACTCGGACAGCAATTTAATGGCATCAAAACCATTTTAAATCGGTTATTTAAACAAGCCCTCACCGCCGGTAAACGAGTTCGTACGGAAACTAGTATTGGTACTGGTGCTGTTTCCATCAGTTCAGCAGCAGTAGAATTAGCGCAGATGAAGGTAAAAAATTTATCTAATTATCGCGTGTCTATTCTGGGTGCTGGGAAAATGTCCAGGTTACTTGTACAACACCTGATTTCTAAAGGTGCAAGTCAAATTAGTATTGTTAATCGTTCCCGTGGTAGGGCTGAAGAACTAGCAAATTTGTTCCCAGAACAACCTATACAAATCCATTTGCTGCCAGAGATGATGTCAGTTATTGCCGAAAGTAATATAGTATTTACTAGCACGTCATCAACAGAACCTATTCTTAATCGGGCTAAGTTAGAAATGGTACTAGAACCAAATCAACAATTAATGTTATTTGATATTTCCGTACCCAGAAACGTAGATGCAGATGTTAATGATTTAGCCAATGTTAAAGCCTTTAATGTTGATGACTTGAAAGCCGTTGTCGCGCAAAATTATGAAAGTCGCCGCCAAATGGCGCAAGAAGCTGAGAAGATATTAGACGAGGAAGTAGGGGCTTTTGAAGTGTGGTGGCGAAGTTTAGAAACTGTTTCTACAATCAGTTCTTTACGCAATAAAGTAGAGACTATCCGCGAACAAGAATTAGAAAAAGCTTTATCGCGCTTGGGTTCAGAATTTAGCGAAAAACATCAAGAAATCATTGAAGCTTTAACACGGGGAATAGTTAATAAAATTTTGCATGATCCCATGGTGCAATTACGCGCCCAGGAAGATGTAGAAGCGAGAAGACGATGTATGCAAACTCTACAAATGTTATTTAATTTGGACGCAGAGGAGCAATTTAGCTGAAATTGGCAAAAAATAGGGAAAAATGATGCCATTGCGGCTAAAAATCCCTGTTTTGCTTTGGCCTTGGCTTTGATACTTTTGGTTATGGCAGAAACAGAGCTTGTTTTGCCATAATATTCAAACATAAGGCTTATTTGTTATACTTAGCAAGCTTTATAAAATTTTATTAGGAGTATTTTTTGTGAAAGTTGTGTAAGTCCTATTAAAATCTGTTACCGATAAAATACAAAAGTGCCATTCGTACTGCCACACCGCTAGTTACCTGAGATTGAATTAAACTAAATTCAGGATCATCCATTAAATCAGAACTAATTTCTACACCACGATTAACAGGTCCTGGATGTAAAACTTTAACGTCAGGTTGACAAAGTTTTAATTTAGGGCGAGTAATACCAAATAATTGATGATATTCTCTTAAACTAGGTAATAAATTGGCTGTCATGCGTTCTTTTTGTAAACGTAAAGTCATGACAAAATCAGCATTTTCTAAAGCTGGTTCTAGTTGCCAATGGGTAAATAAATTATGGGAATTTTCGTGAACACCCAAATATTCAGCAAAGAATTTAGGTAATAATGTGGGGGGTGCTGCTAAATGCACTTGCGCCCCACTAGCAATTAAACTCCAAATATTAGAACGGGCGACACGGGAATGTAAAATATCTCCAACAATAGCAATTTTCTTGCCTTTTAATAATTCGATTCTTGGTTGTGCCGGATCAATTAAATTACAAATAGTAAATAAATCGAGTAATCCCTGAGATGGATGTTCGTGTTGTCCATCACCAGCATTAAGAACGCTAACTTTTACACCTAAACGATCCATTTCTTGGGCTATACTCAGAGGTACTCCGGCATCTTTATGGCGGATTACCATAATATCAGTTCCCATTGCTAAATAGGTTTTTGCCGTATCTAAAATAGTTTCTCCTTTAGTCATGGAAGATGTGGAAGCGGCAAAATTGAGAGTATCTGCACTTAATCGTTTAGCCGCTATTTCAAAACTACTGCGGGTGCGGGTAGAGGGTTCAAAAAATAAATTTGCTACCACCTGTCCCTGTAAGGTGGGGACTTTCTTTGTCCTTCGTGATAGTACCTCTTGAAATGAAGCCGCAGTTTGTAAGACGGCGTTATATTCAGCCGTTGTAAAGTCCGCAAGTGTGAGAATATGATGACGATTCCAGGTAGTTGTAGGCATTTAGATTTTAGATTTTAGATTTTGGATTTTGGATTTGAGATTTTGGGTTATTAGATTTTGGATTTTAGATTTTGGATTTGAGATTTTTGGTTATTAGATAATTGGTAATAATGAAAATAATATATACAATTACCAATTACCAATTACCAATTACCCATTACCCATTACCCATTACCAATTACCCATTACCCATTACCAATCTTTTAAGATTGTAAATGAAATATATTTAAAGCCATAGAAACCATACTGAGAAAGGTTAAAAAACCGATGGTATCTAACATGGTTGTGACTAACGGACCACTCATTAAAGCCGGATCTAATTTCCACCGCTTTAAGGCCATGGGTAACAAAGTTCCCAAAGTCACAGCCACCATTGTATTAGTGGCCATGACTGCCCCTGCAATTAAAGCTACCCATTTTTCTTGGGGTTTAGCCCAAATTAGGGAAAGGGCAATCATTGTTATTCCTAATGCTAGGGCTGTTCCTAAACCGGCTAACAGTTCTTTACGGAGGATTTTCCAGGTATCTTCAGGTGTAACGTCTCCTACGCCTAAACTACGAATAGTTACGGTAAGTGCTTGTATACCGACAGTGCCACCAGTATTAGAAAATATGGGCATAATCACGGCCAGGACTGGTACAGCAGCAATCACAGATTGAAAAGGAGCGATCGCACTGGCCGCGCCAATGTATAATCCCATAATCCCCAATAACCAAGGCAACCGTTTGCGAATGGTGATGTGTGGGGCAGATAAGGCTTCTTCGTCACCACTGACCCCTGCCAATTTTTGGATATCTTCTGTAGCTTCTTCTTCTAAAATATCTACTACATCATCAATCGTAATAATACCGACTAATCTATCTTCCCTATCAACCACAGGCATGGCGATTAAGTCGTAACGCTGCATAATCCGGGCGACTTCTTCCTGGGGTGTTTCTGTTCTGACTTTGACAACGTGAGGGCTGGCAATATCTTTAATTAAAACATCGGGAAAGGTAAATAACAGTTGACGCAAAGAAACTACACTCACTAATTTGCGGTTATCATCGGTGACATAGGCGTAGTAAATTGTTTCCTTGTCTTCGTCTTGCAGGCGGATTTTACTGAGGGCTTCACCCACCGTTAAGCCTCGCCGCAAGCGGACATATTCCGTGGTCATTACCCGCCCCGCTGTCCCCTCTGGATAGCCGAGAATCGTTGACGTGGCTTGTCTTTGTTCTGGGCTGAGTTGTTGTAATAGTCGTTTAACTACTCCCGCTGGTAGTTCATCAAATAATTCCGCCCGTTCGTCGGGACTCATTTCTTCCACCAGGTGGACTACCTGGGCATCGTGGAGAGAGTTGATTAGTTCTTCCTGTACTTCTGTGGGTAAATATTCAAAGACATCTATGGCTTGGTCTTTGTTGAGTAGCCGAAAAGCGATCGCCCTTTGTTTTTCTGGCAATTGGCTGATATAGTCTCCCACATCTACAGGTTGTAGACAATTCAAATCACATTTAAGCTGATTTAAGTCAGCAATATCTAAGGAAGTACGAATTTCCTGGGTCAGCATAATAGACATCTCCTAAAGTCTCCCCCGCGCTGGGAGACTGCCTCGCCAGCTTAGAGGAGGGTACTACTGCCATCTGTTGGACTTTTGTCCATAACCTCTCGTGAAATTTAATATAAACACTGAAATCAAATAGCACTGCTAATTGATGGGTTTAGCCTGGAATTTGATTTCCCGATAGACGCTGTTTAACATTTTAAGGGTAAGTTGTCACTTGTACAAGTGGTGACAGCTTATGGGTAAAGACTGGGAAGAAATCAAAATTATCCAATCTTTGCCCCAGATGTTTATTGTGTACATAATCAAAAAAAGCGATGTCAGCTTTCCCAAGTCCATGTCCCGTGGCGATATTTCACTCGCCCCATAAAGACACCACGTTCGTCATAGCATTTGTATCGTTGTCCAAATTTACTGCTTTCTTTATAGTCTACTCGGGCAACAGGTTTAGGAGCGCAACGTTCAATAACTTGCTTAACTTCTTCTGGTAAATGATCTTGCACACCATAAGATATTTCAGCATCAGAAGCCAAGAAGCTTCCAATTCTCACAGCTTTACCTAACAAGGACAATGGATTCATAACGCCAGTTCCTAATTTCCTGATTCATTCTATTGAACTAAATTTTACAGTAATTTTAATTTATTTCTTCTTATTTCTTTAAAAACTTTTGTCGCATCTTAATTACAAAACTATTCACCTCGGGAATATTCATTCTCGAAGCAATAAGAGAAAATACACCAATTCCCACCAAAGCAGATATAGATAATTCTATGAATAAAGTAATTAAATTTGGTTTACCCAAAACTTGACGAGAAACTATTAAAGCTCCAAAACTAGCTAGACCCGATATAATACTACCACCAGTTAAACTCAAAATAGGGATACACCATTCCCGCCAAGGTAAACCATTAAGTTTGCGGTTTAGCAAAAATAACAACATCAACATGGAACCACAATTAACGCCAACTGTAGCCAAAACTAAACCCGGTGCGCCAAAAGGTTCAACTAATAAGAAATCTAGTACAGCATTAAGAAAAATATTAAATGTACTAATTTTAAAAGGTGTTTGTCCATCACCCAAAGCATAAAATACCCTGACTAAAACATCACGCCCTAGATAGACAAACATCCCAATTCCATAGGCAACTAATAAAGAAGATACTAACTGAGTTGCTTCTTGTTTAAATGCTCCCCGTTGATAAACTATCTGGACAATTGGCTCAGATAAAGATACCATTAAAGCCCCTAAAGGTAGCATGGTGACAGCAGTTAGTAAAAGTCCTTGCCGAATGCGTAATTTTAGTTCTGGCCAATTGTCTGGGTGAGAAAGTTTAGCAAATGTTGGTAATAAAGGCAGTAAAATAATATTAGAAATAATTCCCAAAGGAGTTTGTACTAAAAGATTAGCATAGGTAAAACCTGCTGCTGCACCGGCAATAGGACTGGCAAAATAAAGGTCAGTGGCGACATTTATGGGCATCATTCCTGATGATATGGTGGCTGGAGTCATGATTTTAATTACTTCTTGAACACCAGGAGATTTAAAATCAAATCTTAGCCGTAATGTCCCTAATCCTAACCGCCATTGGACAATTAATTGTACTAACCATTGCAAAATTCCTCCCGCTAAAGTTCCCCAGGCTAATATCATGCCACCGATGAAAGCATATTCAGGATTAATAATTTGTTTACCATATTCTAGAACTAAAATACCGATACCGATAATAACGGTTATACTGGATAATAACGGACTAATTGATAATAACCAATATTGATTAGCTGCATTTAAAGTCCCAAAACCAATCCCAATTAAGCCCGCAAATAAGGACAGAGGGGACATAATTTGGATTTGACGGATGGCGATCGCTCTTGTAGTCGCTTCTAAGCCATGACCAACTAAATCAATAATTAACTCAGCGCAGAATATTTGGGCAATTGTCACTACTAGCAACAACCCACCCACAAGAGTTGTTACTGTTTCTACTATAGGTGCTGCTGCTTCTTTTTTATGTTTAGATAAAACACTGACAATGGCACTATGTAAAGGTCCGTTGACACCACCCAGTAAGATCAAAAGAAAACCGGGGATAATATAAGCATAGCTATAGGCCGTAGCTGCTGCACCGACACCGAAAGCCGCAGCGATTATTTGTTGTCTAATTAAACCAAATACCTTACTAATTAATGTTGCTGCGGCAACAATACCAGCAATTCCAGCGAAAGAACGGGCGGGTTTTTTTTCTTGTTGTGTCACGAATATCAGTGGTCAGTGGTTAGTTGAGAGTTATTAGTTGTCAATTTTTCAACGACAACCTAAACTATCGTGAGTAGAAATACCAGTTACAGGATTAACACCTTGCGCTATTTTACACAGCAGCGATACTTGATAACGGTCAATGATTGCATTTGTAAAATCAGCGCCAGTGATATCAGCATCATAAAAGCGGCTGCGGGTCAAAGTTGCTTCTGTAAAAATGGCATTTCTTAGATTAGCACCATCTAAGGTAACACGATCAACTAAAGCGCCTGTTAAATTTGCACCTTCTAAATTGGCTTTTAATAAAACGCCTTTGGTAAAAATTGCGTTAGTTAAATTTGCACCTTGGAAATTTGTTCCCCGCATTTCCGCTGCGACAAAAGTTCCACCGACAAAATCAGTATAGGAAAAGTCACGATTATTTAAGTTAGCATTACTGTAGTTAATAGTATTAACTTGAGCGAATGTTATTTGCGGAATCATAATACACAATCCCGCCCAAATAGAAATTAAAGTTAAATATCTTAACAAAATTTTGTTCATAAACTTGCTAAGTAGGTTGGCGTTAAAAATTGTCGTTATAGTGAGGGAACGTTCCCAGTTAAGAGTTCCCTGTTCTCTGTTCCCTGTTCCCTCTTCCCTGTGAGAAAGTTACTTACTTCCAATCTTTACCAATGCGAATTGTCAAGTCAGATTCTAGATCACCGTTTCCTGAAACTTCAACTTGTCCTAAACCTAAAACTTGTTGTAAATCAATTCCTGGTTGTCGGTTGCCTTTTTGGACAATAATCTGAGTTTGACTCTGGGTATCTGGCCAGTCTGGAACTGGGTAAACATTAGTAAAACCTTTCTGCTTAAGATAGGTAATTACCCTTTGCGTTAGCTGGGGTTGATTAGTAGTATTTTGAACAGCAACTCTCCGGGCAGAAATAGGTCTGGTATCTGAGGTAATACCAGCGACATTTACCCCAGTAAAATCAGTTAATAAGCTTTGTTGACCAGTCATATTTAACCAATAGCTATTAGGATCTTGACTGAATTTGCTAAAAGTACCGGGTAACATTGCCATTTGGAAATTATCCCGTTCTACATTCACGGAAAAATTCGCCAATGCCATCATTTCCTCCGTTTTGAGGTTGGTATCAAAATACTTCCGCATAATGCGAGTTAATTGGGGCAACCTGGGTAAAACAGTGGGACTGTTGAGCTTTTGCATTAAAGCAGTGATTAGTGCTTGTTGTCGCTGAACTCTGGGTAAATCCCCCATACCTTCTTCACGAAAGCGGGCAAACTGTTCTGCTTGTTGACCATTAAGATTTTGCCAACCGCTGACTAAATTTATTGACAAGCCACCTGAGCGATCTTGATAATTCATAGCTTGGGGGACAAATACATCTACCCCACCCAACTGGTCAACTAATTGGCGGAAGCCACTAGTAGAAATGCGGATATATCTATCTATGGGAGCATTGTTTAAACTGCGACTAACTACCCGTGCGGCTAAAACTGGACCACCCTTGGCATTAGCTTCAGATACCTTAGTTAAGCCTTGTTCGGGGATTGCTATCATTGTCCCTCTGGGAATTGACAGAACGCGAATAGATTTATCACTGGGATTTAGCCGCACCAACATCATAGTATCACTGCTACCAGCAAAACTTTCTGGTGAACCGTCTACAGTTCCCGGCACTGGTTCAATACCCATAATTAAAATATTCATGGGTCTTGATAGTTTATACTGAGAAAGCTGAGTCCATAAACCTGCGGGTATTTTGACTTGATTCTGTTTATAAGAAGCAAATTCATCATCTTTCGTTTGGTCTAGATTACTCCATAGAGGAGTCCATAGTGCCAAACTGGACGCTAATAAACCAGATACAGTTACGCCTAAAACAACAGTTAGCACCCACAATAACCAGCGGGGAATTGATAAGCCTAATCGCGCATAGAGTTCCTTGGGAAGAGCGCCCACTGATTCCACAACGCTACTAGCAGAGTAGACTGATTCCGGCGGTTTTACCAGGGGGGTGGACACTGGTACTTGTTGAATTATTGTCTGATTTTCTAACTTTTGGACTGGTGGCTGTTTTACCTCCTGCTCTGGTGGTGTTACCTGTTGAGGTATGACCTGATTTTCTAACCATTGAATTTGTTTAATCACAATTTTCTCCCCACTCAACCACTCCTTAAAGGTATGTTAATACAAGCTACAAATATTGCAACTGCAAAATTTCACAGTGCAAATTTTGGATTTTAAAAAAGCATCAGCCAGATTTTGTTAGGTTTTGCTGTCCTCATAGCTTTAATCTGTGATAATTACAACATACTTAACTAACCGAAATTATCAGTCAAGATCATCCAAAATTCAAAATTAAATGCAGTCCACAGGCCACAGGCCACAGTCCAGAGGCAAGGGGTAAGGGGCAAGACTTACCCACCATTCGATGTAAACTTATATTGTTCTGCATTGGGTGTGCTTTCGAGTATGAATAATTTATTTTTTCCTGTGATTTTAGCAGGTGGTAAAGGTGAACGTTTTTGGCCTTTGAGCCGACTGGACAGACCTAAACAATTTTTAAGTCTTGATGGTAGCTCTCAGAGCTTACTACAAGCAACCGCTGATCGATTGTTACCATTGGCTGACGGTTGGCAAAACTTGTGGGTAATTACCTCTAGCGCCATTGCCCAAGGGGTGAGAGAACAACTTCCTGATTTACTAGAATCAAATTTACTCATTGAACCTTTAGGACGAGATACCGCCGCTGCTGTTGCTTGGGCAAGTTTAGAAATTAACAAGCGTTACGGAAAAAACGCTATGATTGGTTTTTTCCCGGCTGACCACTGGATTGCTGACCCAGAGGTATTTTTAGCTACCCTGTCCGCTGCTACCGAGTTGGCAAGAACTACCCCGGCAATAGTGACTTTGGGGATCAAACCCAATTTTCCATCAACTGGCTATGGTTATATTGAGCAAGGCGAGAAATTATGTGACTTTAATAACTTGCCAGCTTATCATGTTCAGCGTTTTACTGAAAAGCCCGACCAGGAAACAGCCGCAACTTTTTTATCTACAGGACGGTTTAGCTGGAATAGTGGTATGTTTGTTTTTCAAGCCGGTGTTGTTTTAGCAGAATTACGCACCCATGCACCAGAAATTATCCAACCTTTAGAACAATATGGCCCTGATATTTATCCCCAGTTACCTAAAAAAAGTATAGATTACGCGCTGATGGAAAAAACTAGTTTAGCTTATGTTTTACCTGTGGCATTTGGTTGGGATGATTTGGGTGATTGGAATGCTATTGAACGTTTACTAAAACAAGAGGATAATCCTAATGTAGAACTTGCTACTCATGTTGGCTTAGATACTCAAGGAGCTATTGTTTATGCCTCCAATCCTGATGATGTAATTGTTACTATCGGTTTAGAAGATGTGGTCATTGTCCGCGATCGCAATGTTACCCTAGTAGTGAAGAAGGATCGTACCCAGGAAATTAAGCAGATCCTGAAAACTTTGCAAAACGATGGCCGATTTACGGACTTATTATAGAATTTAAAACCCTGGTAGATAGCTCAAACTGTTGTTAACCATTATAACTTATAGATTGTATTCTGTGAAATAACAGATTTGAGCCTTTTTTTTTGGTGTTACATAATTTGCATAATACTGGTATCAATTATGGTTTCTATGTTTCCCCCCAAAACCCAAAGGTGCAAAAGTTTTTTCATCAAAAGTCATCAAAAGTCAGCAGAAGTTAATCTAAGTTAATCCAAGTTAATACAAGTTAATATAAGTTAATACAAGTTAATATAAGTTAATATAAGTTAATCCCATCAGACCTTTACAACTATACGTAAGTGTAGTTATTATATTAATCTATAGCCTCATTGCCATGCGCTGGGTGGGAATGAGAAAACGAGCAGGGGATCTGGAAGATAGGAGAAATCTGAATATGACTATTGGCAAAATATTAAAGGAATTTAGACAAAATTCTCAATCTCCCCGGGAATTAGGAGATAAATTTGAACGGTTAATGTTAACTTATCTCAAAACTGATCCCATCTACAAAGAGTATTTTAGCGAGGTTTGGTTATGGATGGATTTCCCGAAACGGGGAAATATGCCAGATACAGGTATTGACCTAGTAGCAGTCATCAGAGATACTGGCGATTATTGTGCTATTCAATGTAAATGTTATGGAGAAGACCAAACTTTAGAAAAATCAGATATAGATTCATTTTTCACCGCTTCGGGGACAAATTTATTTAAAAAACGCATGATAATTTCCACTACAAACAAGTGGAGTAAACACGCCTTAGCAGCTTTAGATGGTCAACAAATTCCTGTTATTCGTGCTACTATTTACGATTTAGCCAATAGTCCCATTGATTGGGAGCAATTCAGTTTAGAAAATCCTGATCATTTAGAACTTAAACCTAAAAAAAAAATTAGGCCTCATCAACAAACCGCTTTAGAAAAAGTCCTCACGGGTTTTCAAACAGGAGATAGAGGTAAATTAATAATGGCTTGCGGTACTGGTAAAACCTTTACCGCTTTGAAAATTGCGGAAAATTTCCTTAAAGAAAATAATTTAATTCTCTTTTTAGTTCCTTCTATTTCTTTACTTTCCCAAACTTTGCGAGAATGGACTGCTGAAACTGATATTAATTTTCATAGTATTGCAGTTTGTTCTGATGTGAATGTGGGTAAAAGTAAGCAAAAATCTAAAAATGATGATCTTGCAGATATTACAGTTAATGATTTAGCGTTTCCTGCCACAACTAACGCCAATGATATTATAAAATCCTATCACAATATTCAATCTAAAAATCAAAAAGAATTAACCGTTATTTTTTCTACCTATCAATCAATTCAAGCTATATCAGATGCACAGAAACAAGGTTTACCAGAATTTGATTTAATTATCTGTGATGAAGCCCATAGAACCACAGGTGTAAGGGCGAACGGCCGTTCGCCCCTACATTCTGGTGAAGATGAATCTTATTTTGTCAGAGTACATAATCAAGATTTTATCCAAGCTAAAAAACGTCTTTACATGACAGCAACTCCTAAAGTTTATGATCCTGATGCTAAAAATCAAGCACAAGAAAATGATGTTTTATTATGTTCCATGGATGATGTAGATCTTTATGGTCAAGAGTTTCATAGGTTAAATTTTGGTGAAGCTGTTAGTGCTGGCTTATTAAGTGATTACAAAGTCATGGTATTAGCAGTAGATAAAAATTTTGTTAATGCAACTTTTCAACAACAAATTTCTGATGGAAAGTATGTATTAAATTTAGATGATAAAGCTAAAATTATTGGTTGTTGGAATGGTTTAGCAAAACGTATTCTTAATGATGAAGAAGGAGACGACACAGAAGATAAAACCCCAATGAAACGGGCGGTTGCGTTTTGTCGCACCATTGAAGATTCAGAAAAAATTGTCAAATTATTCGCTAAGAATATCAATGATTATCAAAAATTAAACCCCGAAGATGAAACAATTTTACAATGTGAATTACAGCACGTTGACGGTAAACAAAACGCTTTACAAAGAAATGAAAAATTAGCATGGTTAAAAGCTGAACCCCCCCTAACCCCTGCTACAAGGGGGGGAAATAGCGGTAATATCTGTCGAATCCTCTCTAATGCGCGGTGTTTATCGGAAGGGGTAGATGTACCCGCGTTAGATGCGGTGATATTCTTCACACCTCGTAACTCCGTGGTGGATGTGGTACAGTCCGTTGGTAGAGTGATGAGAAAAGCAGAAGGGAAAAAATACGGTTATATCATTTTACCAGTTAGTATTGCGGCAGATATACCTCCTGAAATTGCTTTAAAAGATAATGAATATAAAGTAGTTTGGCAAGTTTTACAGGCTTTACGCTCCCATGATGAGAGATTTAATGCTACTATCAATAAGATAGAATTAAATAAACGTCGTCCTGATAAAATTAGTATTATTGGTGTAGGTGGTAAAACTGAAAATAATGGTAAGGGCGAACGGCCGTTCGCCCCTACATATAAACAATTAGAATTGAATTTTCCCATTGAAGAATGGCGAAATGCCATTTATGCGAAAATAGTTACTAAATGTGGTAATCGTCGTTATTGGGAAGATTGGGCTAAGGATGTAGCGAAAATTGCTGATACTCACATTTCCCGAATTAAAGCATTATTAGTAGGGGCGAACGGCCGTTCGCCCTTACAATCAGAAGCGAAAAAAGTATTTGATGAATTTATCACAGGGTTACATCAAAATATTAATCCTAATGTCACCGAAGATGAAGCCATTGAAATGTTATCTCAACATTTAATTACCAAACCGGTTTTTGATGCTTTGTTTGAGGGTTACGAATTTACTAAATATAACCCGGTTTCCCAGACAATGCAAAGAATGTTAGATGTGTTAGAAGGTCAATCTTTGCAGAAGGAAGTCAAGACTTTAGACAAGTTTTATCAAAGTGTGCGAGAACGCGCTAGTGGTATTGATAATGCAGAAGGAAAACAGCGGATCATTATTGAATTATATGATAAATTTTTCCGTGCGGCTTTTCCCCGGTTGGTAGAAAGATTGGGTATTGTTTATACTCCCGTGGAAGTGGTAGATTTTATTATTAAAAGTGCTGATTTTGCTTTAAAACAAGAGTTTGGTGTGGGTTTAACTGATGAAGGTGTGCATATTTTAGACCCCTTTACCGGGACGGGTACTTTTATGGTGCGGTTATTGCAAAGTGGGTTAATTAAACCTGAGGATTTACAACGGAAGTTTAGTTATGAGTTGCATTGTAATGAGATTGTTTTATTAGCTTATTATATTGCAGCAATTAATATTGAGGAAAGTTATCATTTTTTAGCTGGTGGTGAATATCAACCTTTTAATGGCATTGTTTTAACAGATACATTTCAAATGTTTGAAAATGCAGGTTATTTGTTAGAAAGTATCTTTCCTGAAAATAATCAACGGGTTATTAATCAAAAGCAAAGGGATATTACTGTGATTATTGGTAATCCTCCTTATTCTGCTGGACAAACTAGCGAAAATGATGGGAATAAAAATCTCAAATATGAAAATTTAGATCAAAAAATTGCCAATAGTTACGCTAAACATTCCACAGCTACGAATAAAAACAGTCTTTATGATTCTTATATTCGCGGTTTTAGATGGGCTAGTGATAGAATAAAAGACCAAGGTATAGTTTGTTTTGTCAGTAATGGTTCATTCATTGATGGTAATGCAATGGATGGTTTTAGAAAATGTTTGGTAGATGAATTTACTAGCATTTATTGTTTTAATTTACGAGGTAATCAAAGAACTTCGGGAGAACAATCAAGAAAAGAAGGGGGTAAAATTTTTGGTTCAGGAAGTCGTGCTACTATTGCGATTATTTTCTTAATCAAAAATTCCAGTAAGAAATCAGAAAATAAGGTATTTTATCATGATATTGGTGATTATTTAAGTCAAAAGGAAAAATTAGATATTATTAAAAATTTTGGTGATATTTCTACTATTAAATGGCAAGAAATCACCCTTAATGAAAATTATGATTGGATTAACCAACGTAATGATGATTTTGAAAGTTTTATTTCATTGGGTGATAAAAAAGATGCAACTAGTAAAACTATTTTTGATGTTTATTCAAGAGGTCTTGAAACTACTAGAGATATTTGGGTTTATAACTTCTCTTATCAATCAGTTATTGATAATATTACGAGAATGATTGATTTTTATAACCAGCAAGTTGAAGAATTTAAAGAATATTTAAAAGATAAAAGATTTGTTAATACTAAAGATAAGGAAAAGCTGGTAGAATCTTTTGTTGATACAGACACAAAAAAGATTAGTTGGTCAAGTAGTCTTAAACAACAATTACAAAGAATAAAAATTATTGAATATCAAGAAAAATCTATTGTAAAAGGTATATATAGACCATTTTGTAAACAATGGATATATTTTGACAATTATCTAAATCATCGAGTTGGCCAAATGCCTAAAATTTTCCCAAATCAAAACTTAGAAAACTTAGTAATTTGTGTAACTGGAATTGGTGTTACAAAAGATTTTAATGCTTTAATAGTAAATACACTTCCTGATTTAAATTTCCATCAAGCAGGTCAATGTTTCCCCTTATATACCTACGAAAAACAAAGCGAACTAGGAGAACTATTTGCAACAGCAAACACAGAACAATACACCAAAAAAGAAAATATCCCCGATAGCATTTTCAAAGAATATCAGCAAAAATATGAAGACAAAACCATCAGCAAAGAAGACATCTTCTATTACATTTATGGAGTATTACATTCACCCGAATATAAACAACGCTTTGCGTCAGACCTGAAGAAAATGTTACCACGAATCCCCTTTACTGCGGATTTTTGGACATTCAGTCAAGCGGGAAGAGAATTAGCGTATTATCATCTCAACTATGAAACCATAGAACCTTATGAATTAGAAGAATTTAAAAAAGATTTATATTTAGATGACCAAGATTATCAAGTGGAAAAAATGGTCTTTGGTAAGAATAAAAACGGCCTAGATAAAACCATCATCATCTATAATAGTAAACTTACTCTATCCCAAATCCCCCTAGAAGCCTACGAATATATAGTAAATGGCAAATCAGCCCTAGAATGGATAATGGAAAGGTACAAAGTCACCAAAGATAAAGATAGTGGCATAATTAATGACCCTAACCATTGGTCAGAAAATCCCCGTTATATAGTGGATTTAGTCAAAAGGATTGTGAGAGTCAGCTTAGAAACCGTGAGAATTGTTAAAAGTTTACCAGCATTGAATGAATGGTAATATACAATCAACCTAGGGGGTAATTCATGAATTACCCCTACAAATAAACAGAATAACCATAAAACCATCAGCGTTTATCTGCGTTTATCTGCGTTCAACATTATTATAGTCCGAATCAGGATAACCAGGATTTGAGGATTTACAGGATGTGATTTTTAAGTTTTCGGTTTTGGTTTGGGTTTTATTGTCTTGAATCAGGATAACCAGGATTTAAGGATTTACAGGATGTGATTTTTAAGTTTTCGGTTTTGGTTTGGGTTTTCTTGTCTTGAATCAGGATAACCAGGATTTGAGGATTTACAGGATGTGATTTTTAAGTTTTCGGT
>NZ_JACJPZ010000050.1:0-29278 GCF_014696335.1 Dolichospermum sp. FACHB-1250 | reverse complement strand
ATCGTTAGTGGTCAGTTGACAGTTGACAGTTGACAGTTGACAGGGGACAGTTGACAGTTGACAGTTGACAGTTGACAGTTGACAGTTGACAGTTGACAGTTGACAGTTGACAGTTGACAGTTGACAGTTGACAGTTGACAGGGGACAGTTGACAGTTGACAGTTGACAGTTGACAGTTATTCGTTTTTGAACAGGAATTTTTACTAATTACCAAGACTAAACTTCAAGTTAAATCAAATAACAAGGAAGTTGCAAGGCCTGTTTCAGTAAAAGATGATATTCACTATTACTGATATTATAAGCGCCAAATCTAGATAAATGGGGATTCATCATTTGGGCATCAAATAGCAAAAATTTCCTTTGACGCAATCTGGCTACTAATTTCACCATTGCGACTTTAGAACCTTCGGAAATGTTGAAAAACATGGATTCACCAATAAAAGCACCACCAATCACAATTCCTAAAATTCCCCCGGCTAATTGATCACCAGACCAGGTTTCAAAACTATAAGCATATCCCGACTTGTAAAGTAACCAATATATCTTTTCTAATTCTGGAGAAATCCAAGTTGTGTCACGATTAGCACATCCAGCTACCACACCCAGAAAGTCACGGTTAATTGCTACAGTGAACCGTTCTTGGTTGAGAACTCGCTGTAATGACTTGGGATAGCGAAATTTTTCATCCAAAGGAATTAAAGTTCGTTCCCGACTTTCATACCATCCCAGATGATTATTCTCATCAGCCATGAGAAAATAACCTTGGGCATAACCGCGAATAATAGCACTAACATCATATTCCATAATTGAGTGAATCATCCAAAAAATCCCCTTCTGAACGCAATGGACTGTTATCAGTGTTCCTTTGCGAACTTTTAAGAGACTAACCTGGTAAACAAAATCTATTTAAAATATACAAACATGACTCAAACAATTCCACCCATTACCCTACCACCTTCGGAAAATCCCCAGCAAGAAGGAGAATGGTTACAACAAAACTTACTACATTGGCTTGATAATGAGTTTATTCCTGAAGCAATCAATCAAAATATTGCTCAACGCGCATCACAGATTTTTGTTAGACAACGCATGGAAGGAGAAAACGACTTGGGTTCTCTAGTAATTGCCATTGTCACAGAAATGCAGTGCTATGATTTTTCTAAAAGCTTTTTTGGAGAGTTTGCGATCGCCAACGCCGTTAGCGATCTACTATTAGATAGCCTGGGAATTGATCATTGTTGTGGTCAATAGGATCGGAGTTATTGGTCAGTGGTTATTGATCATTAGTCATTACAACTGACCACTGACTACCAACTACCAACTAGACTTAACAACACCAGGTAAAAGACCTTCATGGGCCCATTCTCTAAGCACGTTCCGAGATAGTCCAAAATCACGGTATACACCTCTAGGACGACCGGTTAACCAGCAGCGGTTATGTTTGCGTACAGGCGCACTGTTACGGGGTAACTGTTGAATTTTGCGGTGAACTTCTAGCTTCAGCAATGGGGATGGTGCTGTTCTGAACTCTTCTAATAGTGCTTCCCGCTTTTCGGCGTATTTCTCCACCATTTTAGCGCGTTTCTTCTCGCGCTCAATCATACTCTTCTTTGCCATGAATTCCCTAATTTAATTAAAGACACCATTCCCCATTGTACACCCTCCTGGACAATTATAGGGAAAATAGGAAAATTTCCACAACCGATACTCCCAAATATCACTTTCTGGGACTCTGGGACTCTGGGAGGGACAAATTCATCTCACATAAATCAGCTAATTTGCAAAAATCACAACCGGGAAAACGGGATTTACACACAGCCCGACCATGATAAATTAATCTAATCGACCAATTTTCCCACTCTGGTTGGGGTAATAACTGCATTAAATCTTTTTCAATTCTCATCGGTTGAGTATTTTTTGTTAACCCCAAACGTTGACTCAAGCGCTTAACATGAGTATCTACCGTCACTCCAGCATTAATACCATAAGCATGGGCTAAAACCACATTTGCGGTTTTGCGTGCTACCCCCGGCAGCTTTAATAATTGTTCCATTTGATTAGGAACAATAGAGTTAAAATCATTAACAATCATCTGACAAGCAGCTTTGATATTTTTGGCCTTGTTATGATAAAAACCCGTTGAACGAACTAACTCCTCCAATTCTAATATATCAGCATTTGCTAAACCTTTCACATCAGGAAATCGTTTGAACAATGCGGGTGTAACCTTGTTTACACGCTCATCCGTACATTGAGCGGAAAGAATAGTTGCTACTAATAATTGTACAGGTGTTGAGTAATTTAAAGAGCAGGTTGCATCTGGATAAAGATAGTGAAGACGGGAGAGAATTTTTAAAGCCCGTTGTTTTTTAGTTAATGATTTACGAGTCAATTAATTTTCAATTTTGAGTGGTGAGTTATCATACCAATTTTATGTGAGGCTGCACAAAAAAATAATCATCCGTATTTATCTGCGGTGAATTATTCTTAAATCTTAATCCTTGCAGCTTCATCATAATTTGGTATTAGCAGTCAGGTGATCATCTGAGCATATTTACTGTAACAATTTTTGCACCCATTCTAGCTGGGTTGTTTCTTTGACAATTAAGAAAATACCCAATCCTAAAAGTAAGAATAAACCAGTTTGCATGACACCTTCTTGAATTTTGTTAGGTAAAGGTTTACCAAATAAACCTTCAATTAATAAAAAGGCTAATTGTCCACCATCTAAAGCGGGAAGAGGCAAAATATTAATGATTGCCAAGTTAATGCTAATAATTGCCGCAAAAGAGAATAAATTTGTGCTATCACTAGCGGCTAATTGTGCGCCAATTTGCACAATCTTCACAGGTCCTGAAACTTGCCCGACAGTGTTCCCAAAATTAGTAATTAACTGTCCAAAACCTTTAAATGTGCCTACAACTAACTGTTGAAAACGATTAGCAGCAACTTTGAGAATCTCCGTAATATTTTGAGGACGACGATAGTTTGCTTTACCATTGGCTACTAATTCAATTCCGACAACACCTTTACCGTCAGCACCTTGTTTAGGTGTGATTTTCAGATGATTTTGTTGATTTTCATGTTGAATTTTCAGGTCAATTTCTTGATTAGGGTGGGTTTGAATTTCTTTTGTTAATAATGTGGTTGCGTCTTTACCTAAAGGAATTTCTTGACCATTTACAGCCAGAATAATGTCTCCTTCTCGAATCCCTGCTTGGTAAGCATTAGATTGTTCATTTACGGGTTTGACAACTACACCTGGTTGATACTGAAATTCTTGAGGTATACCAACGATTCCCAATTGCAAAGCCAACATTAAATAAGCAAAGATTAAATTGGCGATTACACCCGCACTAATGACAATGGCACGGTCTAAAACAGGGCGGTTACGCAACAAATTCGGGTCATTGGGGGGGATTTGGCTATCGGGATCATCATCAGGAAAGCCAACAAAGCCACCCAAGGGGAAAGCGCGGATGGTATATTCGGTTTGTGATCCTTGGTACTTTAAAAGCGTCGGTCCAAAACCCAGAGAAAAGCGGTTAACGTAAATGCCTTGAGAACGGGCGGCTATGAAATGTCCCAACTCATGTACTAAGATCAAAATAGCCAAAACTGCGATCGCTGCTAAAACTGACATAGAGCTTAATCAAAATATTCGGATATATATCCTCATTGTACTTTGGGAATGGGCGCGCAGAGAATATCTGCTGATGCCAATTTTTGATCTGTTGTCTAATCCAATCCCGAAAACAGCGAATTATGGCAATTTCGTCTATTTTCAGGCTTTGAGGTCAAAAAGAACGGGAAATATTTGTAGTTAAGGGCAAATTGACCACTCTAATTCCCCATAATAATAGCATAGAATGTGATTTTTTGTCTGATAGCGAAGCGTGGCGTTAGCCATATCAGGATGTCCAGGATTTGAGGATGTACAGGATGGTTTTTTAGTATTTATCTACATTTTCACAAACAAAATTGCGCTAATTTTAATTTTCTGTGAATATCAATATCAAATATAATCGGTGTTAATCCTTTCATCCTGGTTATCCTGATTCTGACAGTTAAATTTTCATAAAAATGGTGCGTTACATTTAATTAACGCACCCTATAGAATGAGAAAACTATTGCATCAAATAATTATTGAGTTCAGGATATTGAGAAAAGAAACCATCAATACTGGCTAATTTTTCTTGATATTGTAATGTAGTAGCAATAATTAAACGATCAAATGGATCTTTATGAACAGGAGATAAATTTACAGCACGACAGGAAATTTCTACAGTTACAGGAAATAATGTAATACCTGATGGTTCTAATGCTTCCTGAAACCATTGATTAGCAGCACAAGGTAATTCTAGTCTTCCTCGCTGTTGTGCAAGTGCTATTTCATAACAGGAAATAGTGGAAACTCCTACTTCTTCTGAGGTTTCAATTATTTCTCTCCAATGGGTAGGAAATTTATCAAATTGTTGATTAATAAACCAAAACCAAATATGAGTATCAAGGATAATTATTTGAGACATTCCCACTCTTCTTCATTGACAATAGGACTAACAATATCACCCAATGTTTTACCTTTACCAGCAATAGAACTAGGAGGAATACGGCGTTTTTTTGATGGTAAGTTTTCTTGTAGTATGGTGATAATCACACGAGCAGAATTAACTTGAGGTTGTTCTGACAACCATGTTAATTGGCCATTTTCATAAATTGCTTCGTAACTTTTTAGCATAGTAATTTGATGATGAATGATGGTTATTTTCTATTATAGTTTAAACAATCGCATTTTGTCTGATAGCGAAGCGTGGCGGTAGCCATATCAGGATGTCCAGGATTTGAGGATGTACAGGATGTTTTTTAATATTTATCTACATTTTCACAAAATTGCGCTAATTTCAATATTCTGTGAATATCAAACTCAAATATTATCCTGTTAATCCTTTAATCCTGGTTATCCTGATATGGCTTGCGCCACGCTACGCTATCAGACAGTTAAATATTAATAGAAAACGGTGCATTACATTTCATTAACTTACTCTGCCCAATTTTCTAATAATAGATTAGGAATGCGAGAAAATTCGCGGATATTGTTAGTAACGAGAGTAATATCTAAGCTCATTGCATGAGCAGCAATTAACATATCCATGGGTCCAATAACAAGCCCTTTACTTTCTAAATCACTTCTAATATATCCATAAATTACTGCTGCATTTTGACTAAATTCAATAATTTCTAAAGGAAGTAAAAACTGCATTAAGGCATTTTTATTTTTCTCTTGTTGCTGACTTTTATAAACACCATATTCTAATTCAGCAACGGTAATTGAAGAAATGCCAATATCAGAAATTGACAAAGTTTGAAATCGCGCTATAACTTTTTCTGGCTTTTGCTTAATCAGATAAATACAGATGTTGGTATCGAGAAGATATTGCATTTAAAACTCCTCTCTTTTATCAACAGGAAGTTGATCTCTAGTGGTCATGAAATCATCAGAAAATTGATCTAAACTATCAATTAGAGTTTGCCAAGGATTATCTTTACTAATAAGTAAAATGGCATTACCAATTTTTTTGATATAAACTTCTGTACCCGTCATTTGAAAATCTGGGGGTAATATCACTGTTTGCTGAGTACCATCACTGGTAAGTTTAGCTGTATTCATGATTATTGTCTTTAATTGATGTTAGTTGATTGTGGTTTAATTGTAGCTAAAAATTGTCTGATAGCGAAGCGTGGCGTTAGCCATATCAGGATGTCCAGGATTTGAGGATGTACAGGATGTTTTTTAATATTCATCTAGATTTTCACAAAATTGCGCTAATTTTAATTTTCTGTGAATATCAAAATCAAATATAATCGGTGTTAATCCTTTCATCCTGGTTATCCTGATTCAGACAGTGCAATATATTATAAAAATAATAAAAAATGGTGCATTAAATAAAATTGATTAACGCACCCTAAAAAATCAGCGTGATTTTACCACTGTCTTCAAGGGAAGAGAAATAATTTTTCTGCCACTTGTTGCTTGTTTTTTTCTTAAATCAGCACAAATAGCTGCTAAATCATAATTAAATGACTTAGCTTGTTCATCTCTGATTTTCCGAATTTCCGCCAAAACTTCATCATTCAACATAAATTATTCTCCTAACATTTCATAAGGTGTACATATTGTTGGTAGTTCATATCCTAAACTATCAGCAATTTGTGAGAGTTTTTTCTGAATATAGGGGTTAGCAATGTGTTTACAATTCCATGTTAACAGATAATCTAAACCATAGACTGTAGCTGTAGCAATATGAACAGTATCATAAGCAGCAGTGGGTGGTAAATTACTTTGTTTTTGAAATTCCTGTGCTAAGTTTTGGACTGGTTCTGTGATATCAAGTAGAGGAAAGTTATTTAAAACTTCTATTCTTTTATTCACCATTTCTGGATCACCTTTTGCTGCTTCTTGCAATACCAGTTGAGAAATGTAAATAGTAAAAGAATTTCTCTGAGTATCCCACCAATCTCTTGTTATTTCCGCATTAGCAGCAACAATTAGATTTTTACTAGGTCTTGCTGTTAAATAACCAATAATACTTGTTTCTATGTATATTGTTTTGGTCATATTATTAAAGTGTGATTACTTTGCTAAATTTACTATACAGTATCCTGTTAATCTTTTTTGTCTGAATCAGGATGTCCAGGATTTGAGGATGTACAGGATGTTTTTTTATCTTCATCTATATTTTCACAAAATTGCGCTAATTTTAATATTCTGTGAATATCAATATCAAATACAATCGGTGTTAATCCTTTAATCCTGGTTATCCTGATATGGCTAACGCCACGCTTCGCTATCAGACAGTTAAATATTAATAAAAAAATGGTGCGTTACATTTCATTAACGCACCTTACGAGATGAGCTATGATTATAAAAGTAGGGTGTGTTAGCGAAGCGTAACGCACCATCACCATCCATATTATAAATTATAAATAAATACCTATTGCCTAATCAAAATGCCTAATTATCGCAGACCAAATATATCAGGTGCTACCCACTTTATAACTCAAGTAACCTATCAAAGAGAACCTTGGCTTTGTGAAAATATTGCTCGTCAAGCACTCAGAGAAGCCATTCAAAATGTCAGAAAGAAATATCCTTTTTCTATTGATGCTTTTATTCTTCTACCAAATCACTTTCATTGTTTATGGACTTTACCAGATAATGATCATGATTTTTCTGTGAGATTGCGATTAATTAAAACTTACGTGACAAAACATTATGGTGAACAATTAGCCATTGAAAATCCAATTTCTCAATCACGACAAAAACGCGGAGAAAAAAATCTTTGGCAACGTCGTTTTTGGGAGCATTTAATCAGAGATGAACAGGATTTTATGGTACATTGTGATTACATACATTATAATCCTGTCAAACATCGATTGTGTATAAATCCCCAAGATTGGCAATTTTCAAGTATTCATAGATTTATGAAGCAAGAAATTTATCCTCGAAATTGGGGTGTTAATGTAATTCTCGATATCCCATCCAGCGATTTGTATGATTAACCTACATTAACGTAGGGTGCGTTAGCGATAGCGTAACGCACCGATTAAATATCAATAAAAGACGGTGAATTACTGACATTTAAATATCAATAAAAGACGGTGCGTTACATTTCATTAACGCACCCTACAAGATTAGCGATCGCACTGAAACTAAAACATTATAGCACAAGGCAAGAGGCAAAAGGCAAAAGGCAAGAGTGAAATCCTTATTATTTCTAGGTTTCCATGATTGATCATGTCTTAATTAACCTGGCTACAGCTATAATAAGTCGCTTTAATGAACACACCTAACTAATAAATAAAAAAAATTCTTTGTATAACCAACCTTCAAGGTGTGATTATACAGAATTTTCCCGTACATACCTTGATATAAAATCAAGGTTTTTGCAGTATATAGTTTGTCAGACTAATCGTCTACTAAAATAACAAAGACCATATTATCCACACAACATAAGATACGATTGGAATCCACAACAGCAAATCAATAATATAACGAGATTGTACTTGCTCTGTTGGTTTAGGTAAGGATTCAGTTGGTGGCTCAATTACTGTGGGTAGAGTGGGTGGAACTGGATTTGTATTAACTAGAGGAACACCTAAAATTTCTTGATTATTCAAATAAGGTCTTAACACCTCCGGTACTTTAATCGTCCCGTCTGGTTGCTGATAATTCTCCAAAATCGCGGCCATAGTCCTACCCACAGCTAAACCAGAACCATTTAAAGTATGCACAAACTGCGTCCCTTTCTTCCCCGCTTCCTTAAACCGAATATCCGCCCTTCTGGCTTGAAAATCTACACAATTAGAACAACTAGAAATCTCTCGATATTTCCCAGAAGATGGCAACCATACCTCTAAATCATAAGTTTTTGTGGACGAAAAACCTAAATCAGCAGTACATAAATTAATCACTCGATAAGGCAATTTTAAAGCCTGTAAAATACTCTCAGCATTTGCTAATAACTTCTCTAATTCCTCAAAAGAATCTTCGGGTTTTACTAATTTCACTAACTCCACTTTATTGAATTGATGTAACCGAATTAAACCCCGCATATCTCGGCCATAACTTCCTGCTTCCCGCCGAAAACATGGCGTATATGCAGTATGATAAATTGGTAATTCTTCTGCGTTAAGAATGTCCCCCCGATACAAATTAGTTACCGGTACTTCCGCAGTAGGAATTAACCACAAATCATCCTCTGCACATTTAAAACTTTCTTCGGCAAATTTAGGTAATTGTCCTGTACCTGTTAAAGAATCTGTATTTACTAACAATGGTGGACTAACTTCTATATAGCCATTTTCAATATGTTGAGACAGCATAAATTGAATTAACGCTCTTTCTAAAGCCGCACCAGCACCAATCAAACTCACAAAGCGACTTTGGGCAATTTTTACCGCTCTTTCAAAGTTCAAAATCCCCAATTTTTCCCCGATTTCCCAATGTGGTAAAATATGCGGATTTGCGGGTTTATATTCATCTCCCCATGTTCTCACTTCTTGGTTATCATCTTCACTTTTACCAAGGGGTGTAAAATCACTGGGTAAATTCGGAAGTGCTAACAGTAATTCGTGAATTTGGGCTTTTAACTCTTTTTCCTGGGGTTCTAAGTCACTTAATGTGGTCTTAATGGCGTTTCCTTCGTCCTTTAAAGCTTGTATTTCTGGACTTTGAGGATCAACAACTCCAGATTTTACTTTTTGACCGACTAATTTGCCAATTTCGTTGCTGCGGGCTTGTAGTTGACTGCGTTTACCTTCTAATTCCCGTTGTTGTTGGCTTAAATCTAATATAGGTTGAATGTCGTATTTACCGTTACGGCTGTTTAATTTCTCTTGTACGAGTTGGGGGTTTTCTCTAATTTGTTTAATATCCAGCATTTTTTGTTAATTGTTTGTTGTCAGTTGTTAATTGTACGGGTTTAGCAACAGTTATCAGTGTCAATTTAACTGAAAATTAACCCAAACATATCTTATTTTGTATCTTTTCCCAAAACCTAAAAATTGTTAAAATGGTAGGTTGGGTAGAACGCAGTGAAACCCAAGAGATTAACCAAGGGTTAAACTGATAAAATGTTGAGTTTTGTGTCTCTAGTCAATGTTACCTCAAACTGATGCTATGCTAGGAATTATGAGAAGTACAAGATTCCCGATTTCTTGAAGAAGTCGGATATCTGACCTAATTTTAAGGAGATGATCAGTAATGATGACATCTGAAGCGGTTGTTTTAAATATCAAAAATGTGGGATTAAGTGATGATCAATTTTATCAACTATGTCAAATTAATGAAGATTGGAAACTTGAACAAACTGCTAAAGGAGAATTAATAATTATGCCTCCAGTTGGTGCAATTAGTGGTAATAGAGAATCAGATTTTAATGGTTATGTTTGGTTATGGAATCTTCAAAATAAACTCGGAAAAGTATTTAGTTCTTCCACTGTTTTTATTCTACCCCATGGTGGTAAACGTTCTCCTGATGTGGCTTGGATAGCTAATGAACGCTGGGAATCTTTAAGTATTGAAGAACGGGAAAAGTTTCCTAAAATTTGTCCTGATTTTGTGATAGAATTGCGATCGCGCACTGATTCTTTGAGTCAATTACAGGAGAAAATGCAGGAATATCTTGATGGTGGTTTACGTTTAGGTTGGTTAATTGATCCTCAAAATCAACAAGTAGAAATTTATCGTCAAAATCAAACTGTAGAAATAGTATCATTACCAACAACTTTATCTGGAGAAGATGTTTTACCAGGATTTATTTTAGAACTACCTATTTTTAGAGATTAGGATACTACAACCACTATCAATTATAAATCAATTATAAATCAATTATAAATTACCTAGTAATACGATTCATTAACCACAGAGATGCTACTAAACCTGCAAAATGCGCTGATACAGTATTAGTATTTGCTTGAACTATAAGCATATCTAAACCGCTAATAATCCGCGTTGGATCAAATAATTGTGTAGTTACTGCTTGAGGAGATATAGACCTAGCTACCAATGTACCAACAATCGCTTGCGCTCCCAATAAAGTCACTAAAGTTCCGCTTAAATTTATCCATAGTCCTAATCTTAATACTTGCGCGGTTTCAGCTTTACGAGGACGATTAGTAGGATTAGGTGATTCTAGTTGTTTACCAATTCTGGTGTAGCGATAAGCTAGGTAAATACCAGCACCCAGGAGGACTATACCACAAATTGCTAAAAATACACCAAAGCCTGTCCCTGGATTATTGCTAGGACTACCTGCTTTTTGGCTAAAAATGCCAAATAATAAGACTATTATCCCAGATATTACCCCTAATACTAACTGAATCCAAAAACTAATCCAACCTGCTAGACGAAATTGTTGGGCTATAGCCCGGATGTTAGGTGATGGTGTTTCCGAGTTTTGTGACATATAAAAATTAAAAGTTAAAAGTTAAAAGTTAAAAGTTAAAAACAAACTTCCGTTTGTTCTCTGATTCCAGAATAATTGATAATGGTTTAAGTCTACTGAAAATTTCAGACTTAAAAATTAATTATGGATGCCGCTGTTTTGCAATCTACTTTCCTGTTAACTTTGTTGTTATCAGTTGGGTTGTTTTTCTTTATTCGGGCTTCAACTAAAGACCGCACAGAAGTGATGCGTTTAGTTTCACAAGAGGATGAAAATACGTTAATGACTTCATTAAAGGATTATTTTCGCACTCGTGCTTATCGAGTATTAGCGGTAGATTCTCCAAAAAATCAAGTCACATTTGAAGGATTTGTTAGACCTAGTTGGTTTTTAGCTATATTTTTAACTACATTAGCAGCGGTGGGTTTAGGTTGTTTGTCGTTAGTTTTATCCATGCTTTTTCCTGATTTTGGGCGGTTTTTTCCGGTAATAATCCTATTTTCACCTTTAAGTGGTCTATTGTATTGGAAAAAATCTGGAAGACTTGAGAAGGTGTCACTACAGATAGAAAATATCCGCAGTGGACAAAATTTATCAAGTGTAATTACTGTTACTGCCCATAGAGATGAACTTGCTGAGTTACAAGGGGCATTACAGCTAAAGGTGCTTGACACTTGATTGATTGTTGGGGATGAAAAAAATGAGCATCTATATCTCTACTCATGTAGAATTCTGACTAAACTTTTGAGCAAATTGGCAGTGAGGAGGAGAAAATACTGCTGCTGCTGTAAATTTTCCTGACGACTGGGATGTAATGAGGAAAAATCTAAATTGGTGGACAGAGCTTGATAGTAGTCCTTAGTGAGATCATGAATTTGTACCTCATCTTTGGATTTCCTTGGCTCTGTCGCTATTCTCCGCTGTGTAAGCTGATAATGAACTGATTCATACAACTAAACCGAGTTGATGAGGAGTTAATTATGCCATGACTTGAGAGAAGTCGTTTAAACAGTGTTTAAACCTGCTTGACAATTCGACCACAAAATTAAAAAAAATGGAATTTTTGAAGAACCTGATCAAAATTGCCAGTTAATTATTGTCAGAGCCAGAAGCCACATTTAGGAGATATGATAGTCATTTGTTGTTTAATTAACAGTTACGGCAACTAGTTCCGATACTGCTACTAGTTCTGGTACTAGTTCTGGTACTAGTTCTGTTACTAGTTCTGGTACTAGTTCTGTTACTAGTTCTGGTACTGGTACTGATGCTGGTACTGGTACTGATGCTGGTAATGTTACTGTTGGTGATTCAAAACTCCTCAAACTAGGAAACAAGAAATGATTTTCTTCTACGTATTGAGCACCGAACAGACCTTTTTCCGCCCAGAAATAACGGTCTGTTGTGTGTTCATTGCGTTTTACTAGTAGTAGCGCGGGTGGCATAATACCTTCAGCGTGAATAAACTTTCTTGCTGCTGTCACAGGTTTATCTTCGCCACTTTCGATGCTGTACTGGGGAATGTGTTCCAGTATCCGTCGTCCTTCCTGCCGACGACGACTTTTCCGCTTGCGTCTCCTTGCCAACCTATTGTCCTCCTGTTTCCAGCTATAGATTGTAGTTGTGGCTACAAAATCAGTCGTCATTATATATTTTTTATCTGAGAAAATCAATAGTTTTTAATGTTTTGATACAATAAAGAAAAAACAATAAAAATCAAGAATAAAAATTCAAAAAAAACTGCTGTCTACTACCCATTGTCTATTACCAATCATCCATTACTAGATTAGACTAGATACAGACACTTTGATCAGCTATGGGCTATGCACCACTTTTATCTGGCTTTAAGTCGTGTAAGAGTTTATTTTTGTTAAACTGCTAGTGACTGCAACTTTTCTACCTCCTAAATTCCTGCAACTAATGCTAATGTCTGCCAGTTCTGATTTTCTTGCTTTATGTCGAGAGCAAATAACCCTGTTAGCCCAAGGTATGGGAGCATCTTTTAGCGTAGTTTATTTAACACAGGAATTGGTAGAAAAACCTACAGGTGAGGCAAGACTAATTCCGGTGATGGTGTATCCAGAAACTATAGCATTAAATCCTAGTGATGAGTATGGTGAACAAGAAGACAGTTACCCAGTCAGACTTGCTCATGTTTTAGCATTACCAAATCAAGCAATGAGGTTGTTAAAACCGACTTCAGTATCTGAGTATTCATCAGCTTCAGCAGCAGCAACAGAAGAACAAAATATACAAGATAAACAAGATGAATATTCACTCAGTCATCACCAAATTGTTTCCCCCCTGATTTATGAGGGTGTAATGATGGGATTATTAGTGACTGCGAGGGAAGATAGGGAATGGAACCAACGGGAGGAGGGGGAAATTGAACGCATTGGGAAAACTTTAGCGATCGCTTGCATTTTAGATCAACGTCGGGCTTGGTTGCAACATCAACTCCAGCAAGAACAAATTCTCCAAGAGGAACAACGAGACTTATTAGATAATCTCTTACATCAGTTTCGTAACCCTTTGACTGCTATCCGCACTTTTGGTAAACTCCTATTTAAGCGAATGCGAGCGGTAGATCCTAATCGGGAGGTAGCAACCAGTATAGTCCGGGAGAGCGATCGCTTACAAGAGTTATTGCAAAAGTTTGATCAGGTGATTGATTTAAATACGGTAAATACAGCCAATTTAACACCTCTTTCCCTCCCAGAGTCAAAGGTAGTAATCAACCAAAATCAAAATGCAGAAAAACAAGGGAAACCTGTGTTATTGTTACCAGGAACAGGAGAACAGTTAACTAATTGTTCTGTAGCGGATTTATTAGCACCTTTGTTAATATCGGCTCAAGCTATTTCCCAAGAACGAAATTTACAACTAATTACGGAAATTCCTAATCATTTACCTTTAGTCAGGGTAAATGAAAAAGCCTTGCGAGAAGTATTGAGTAATATTATAGATAATGCTTTGAAATATACCCCAGCAGGTGGTAAGATATTGGTACAATGTGGGCAACAAAAGGGAAATTTCCAAGGTATTGCGATTAGTGATACAGGACCAGGTATTCCCCCGGAAGACTTAGAACATCTGGGAGAAAGACATTACCGAGGTGTACAAGCACAAACAGCAATTCCTGGGACTGGTTTAGGAATTGCTATTGCTCAACAGTTAATAGCAGAAATGCAGGGAAATATAGAGGTTTTCAGTCCAGCAATTGACTCAATTATTACATCATCTCACAGCCCAGGAGCTACGTTTATAATTTGGTTGTCTGCTGTTGTTTAGGTAATTGCTAAAAGTACGCAGTTCCAAGGGTTTCACATAAACATATAAATATAAAATTAATAGCACGGTTGCAAGAGGCAAGAGGGAAGAGGCAAAAGTAAAGAAGTTTTCAGCGATTTTACATTTCTTTACACAGTTTGGTTTTTTCATGCCAACCCTATTTAATTATCATCCCCATTTTGCGTTATGAGTAGTTACATCAGTGTAACTCTATAACTTTATTCAGAGAAAAATGGCTCGTCACCCTACTTTAACTTTTGATCGTGGTACATTAATTTTACACCCACCACCACGGAGTAAAACTTGGATAGATTATGCTACATGGGATGATAGAGTAGAAAAGTTTCGTATTCCGGCCATAAGATACCGTTCCTTAGTTGAAACGCTTCAAGCCGAAGCTACGGATTTTATTGATGAAGCTAAAGCTTTTTATCCCCTGGAGTTGGTAGCTAGTGTAGAAATGACCCCCTATTCCCACCAAAATGAGGCTTTAGCGGCTTGGAAACTGGCTGGACGACGGGGGGTAGTTGTGCTACCAACAGCAGCAGGTAAGACCTATTTGGCGCAAATGGCTATGCAGTCCACACCGCGCACCACGTTAATTGTAGTCCCAACTTTGGATTTAATGCACCAGTGGTATGCTCACTTAGTAGCAGCTTTTCCTGACCAGGAGGTAGGTTTACTGGGGGGTGGTTCACGGGATAGAACACCGATTTTAATTGCTACATACAATAGTGCGGCTATTCATGGGGAAAGTTTAGGTAATAAATATGCTTTGATAATTTTTGATGAATGTCACCACTTACCTACAGATTTTAACAGAGTTATTGCTGAATATGCGATCGCTCCCTATCGTTTAGGACTTTCTGCAACCCCGGAACGTACAGATGGTAAACACACTGATTTAAATCTTCTTATTGGTAGGGAAGTTTATCGTAAACGCGCTGAAGATTTAGCTGGTAGAGCTTTAGCTGCTCATGAAATTGTGCAAATTAAAGTTAAATTATCCCAATTAGAACGAGAAAAATATAATCAGTTAATTCAAACTCGCAATGATTTTTTAAAACAATCAAAAATCTCTTTAGGAAGTATCCAAGGTTGGCAAATGTTTGTACAAATGAGTGCAAGATCCCAACCTGGACGTAGAGCAATGTTAGCACATCGTCAAGCCAAAGAAATCGCTTTGGGAACTGATGGTAAATTGCGGGTACTTGTAGACTTATTAACCACCCATTATCCCGAAAGAATTTTGATTTTTACTGCTGATAATGCTACAGTTTATCGTATTTCTCAAGATTTATTAATTCCCGCAATTACTCATCAAACACCAGTGAAAGAAAGACACGAAATTTTAACTAAATTTAAAGCAGGTGAATATAATACTTTAGTTGCTTCTCATGTCTTAAATGAAGGTGTAGATGTTCCCGCAGCCAGTATTGCGATTATTCTATCAGGTACGGGTTCAACCCGGGAATATATTCAACGATTGGGGAGAATTTTACGCAAGGGAAATTTAGCAAATAAACAAGCAATTTTATATGAAGTCATAGCCGAAGATACAAACGAGGAGGGAACTTCAGCCAGACGCAGGGGAGAAAATAACACTCAGGAAGAAAAACCGAAAAAGGCAAATTTACAAGTTATTTATGGTGGAGCAAAGAAAAGCGATTTAAAAGCAGCAGAACAATTAGAAATTAACTATTCAACTAAAAAGAAAGATGTTACCAACGGACTTACTGATACACCGCCAAAACGGCGAGGAAATTATTCCGAAGAGACTGAAACTTGATCATAAACATTTGAATTTAGCCAGGGATTTAATTAGTTTTTTTCAGGAAGCAGTCGGGAAAACTCAAGGATTATTAGAACGTCAATTAGCAGACTTTGAAGGAGATACTACAGATTACCGCATGAAACGGGGTTTAGCTTATATTCTGAAAAGCAGTTTTTGTACTTTTGAAATAGTCAGTCCTCTCGAACCAGCAATGTTAAGAGAAAGGGTATTTACTTTAGCAGCAAAATCTACTTGTAGTCGAGAATTAACGGATATTACTTTAAATAAAATTGCGGCTGATTTAAGTCAAGAACTCAACCAAGAAATTTTACCTATACAAATACGAGACGGACTTTACGCAGATTTATCAGAAAATAAAATTCTAACTGCTTTTGATGCTCCCAAACCAGAAGATGTTTTACATCGTTATAATTTATCTCAAATTCAAGGAGTTTTTTATAAAGCTAGTCAATTAGTATTAAATGCTCATCGCAATGTTCCCGGAGAATATAAACTATTGTTTCGTTATTTAAAGCTATTTCAATTAATGGCTTATATTGAAGGTGATGCAGATCATGGTTTTACGATTACTGTAGATGGTCCGGCAAGTTTATTTACTTCCAGTACCCGTTATGGTTTAGCTATAGCCAAGTTAATTCCCGCTTTACTTCATGTGACAAAATGGAGTTTATCAGCGACTTTACAAACTCGTGATTTTTACACAAATGATTTGAAAATAGGACGTTTTAGCCTTAATTCTGAATGTGGATTAGTCTCCCATTATCCTCCAGGTAAACCTTATGATAGTATGTTGGAGGAATCTTTTGCTAGTAAATGGGATGGCTTAAAAAGTGGTTGGATATTAGAGAGAGAAGTTAATTTAATTCCCATTCCTGGTAGTGTGATGATTCCCGATTTTCGATTAGTTCATGCAGACGGACGGGTATTTATTTTAGAAATAATTGGTTATTGGAGACCAGAATATTTACAAAAGAAATTTTACCAAATAAAACGGGCAAATTGCGATAATTTAATTTTAGCAATTTCCGAAAGGTTGAACTTAGAAAAAGCTGGAGTCAAATTAGATAATGTTCCCGCAAGAATTGTTTGGTTTAAAGAAAAGTTATTACCCAAATCTGTATTAGCAGTAATTGACTTCCTTCCCACCAACTTACTTATATAAAATATGCAAAATGTACAGCGCCAATCCCTCTATGGTGAAGGTTGACGCTGTACAGTCTTATATTTATCTATTATCCCCTAGGGTCTTTTTCGGCTGACCCTGATGTTATTAAAATTAATAATCGCCTATTTTTGCAAAAATAGGGACTTTCTTAAGTATTTCTTTATATTTACTTTCCTGATCAATTATGAATCTTTGTAAAGATTTGTATTGCAGGAAAAGCTGATCACCTGTGTTTTTTGCCAATATTGCCAATAATAGATGCACCTAATATCTCTGATATCCAAACTTCAATATTGCGGATAGGATGGGAACGGATGGCTGTAAAATCAGGATGGATAATTGGCTCTACTAAAATTGTAAACATTCCTAAACGATTACCCGCTAATACATCTGTAAACAAGCGATCGCCCACCATACCCACTTGATGTGCGGGTAAATTCATCCCTTGTAAAGCAGCCCGAATTTTCCGCCGGGAGGGTTTGGCCGCGCCTAAGTAGTACGGTAGTTCTAGGGAACGGGCAATACCACCAATTCGGGATTCACTTAAATTATTGCTAACTAACCACAATGCTGTACGAGTACGGATTTCTTCTACCCATGCTTGCAATTCTGGGAAAGTAGAACTTGTGGTCATGGGTACTAAAGTTTCATCCACATCCAATACTAGCCCCTTTAGCCCATATTGTTGGATTAAGTCTGGTGTCAGTGTCAAAACTGAACCCGCTAAAATTAAGTTAGGCTGTAATAGATGGTTGCGAGTCATAATTTTTGTATAGTTACCATGAGATTGTGAGTATCTCACGCAAATTCGCTAAGTAGGTTGGCGTGAAAAATTGTCGTTATGACAAGGGAACTCTTAACTGGGAACAGGGAACAGGGAAGAGGTTTTAGGCCACTTTACTTTTCGTTACTTATGTTGGTTTTTTTCCGTTAACCTACTTAAATCACGAACAATTAGAGTTGCCAAGGTTGAATTGAGCAATTTCAGATTTCAATTTAGCAACACCATTTTCAGCATGGGAGCAAGGGGTGAGAATTTTGCCAGTCTTCTGATTCCTCGCTCCTGGATGCTTAAATTTTGGAATTAATTACTCAACTTCATTAAAAAGATGTTCTTCTAAGAGGGGTTGAAATTTACGGAACTCTTCGGGAGAAAGTAATTCTGGTTCACCAGTTTTAGTAATTCTCGCAAAAAAGAGTAGGGGGTCTAGGGGAGTATAAATTGCATACTCCTGGTCGTCATGATAAAAATTGGCAATTTCCATTAATTGCTCTGGTTCTAAACCGTTTTCTTCGTCTTCAATTTCTAAAGTGAAGAATTTAGATTCGTCTTCAGGAGGTAACTCCCCTGCTACGGTTAAAGCATAAGCAGTATTCTTGAGAATCAGGTTTTGCTCAGAAAGAACTGCTTGAGCCGTGCCGAATATTTCTTCAATGATATCATCATCTTCTACTAATACGGCTTCTTCTTCATCGCCGTCAGTTTGCCAAGCAAATATTTCTATCGGTGTATCTACGGGCAAAAGCAGAACATACTTTTCTCCATCTACGGAGAGATTATGTTCAATGTAACATTCTAGGGTTCGTTTTAGCTCATCTGTTAAAATCAGGGAACTTTCGGAATCGTGATCATTGTCTTCGGGAAATGGAGATGAATTCATACTTGAATTATGTAGCTGTAATCATAAAATCTAATACTCTTCAATATGGAAATCATCAAACTGCTTGCGGACAGTTGATGTCAACCATAAATTCAGAGATAGAAGTAATAGCTTTTAGAATACCATGTAAAAAGGGGTCACTCATCAGTAAATGTTACTGACCCCTGTACTAAACTGCGTCTAGCATCTAACCACTGTTGTAAAATCAATGCAGCAGCTTTACGATCTATTAAACCCTTATTTCTAGACGGGGAACGATTCTCAGCTATCAGCAGTTGTTCTGCTTGCAAGGAAGTTAATCTTTCGTCCATATATTCTAAGGGAAGTTTGAGCGCCGAAGCCAGTCTAGAGGCAAATTTTTGCACGTGACGGGCTTGAACACCAATAGTACCATCCATTGAATATGGTAAACCAACCACAAGAATTTGTACCTGTCGCTGGTTGACTATTTGCTGGATTTGTGCTACATCTTCGACAAAGGAACGACGCTCAATCGTGGTGATACCCGTAGCAATTAAACCAGTCCCATCACATCCCGCTAAACCGATGCGTTTACTACCAACATCGACACCCAAAGCGGAGATAAATGATTTTGATTGCTGTGGAGAAATCACGTTATTGTTGTTCATGGAGTTGATCTGTGGCTGAGTCTAGTAGAGGGGGTGTATCTATATGAGAACTTTTATGAGTGAAACTGACAATTTCTGACTGGTTTGGTATAGCTCTTTCTGGCTGTACCTGTTGTGTTTGCGGTATCCATGACATTCCCCCAGGTATGGGTTTGCGGGTTGGTTGTAGTCCCTGTAACATTTCTTGCCACTGAATCCCTTCTAAGGAGACAAATTTCGATTCTCTGAGTTTATGCCACACAGAACGAGACATGATCAGGGTATGTTCTCGACGTTTAGCACCAATACGCTCTAAGTATTCCTCCCGTTCTGGTTGATAGTCTGAAGAAGCTAATTGTAACCCTTGTTGGGGAAAATCTTGGGCAATGCGAGCTAATTGAGACAATAATTCAGGATACAACCAAGTATAAGCGGGATGAACTGTGAGAGTTGCTACATGAGGATTTGCCCCGGTACGGTGCAGTTGGATCTGAAAATAACCAATAGCTGCTTTGCGCTGGGGTTCAAACACATAGCCACTGACAACTTCAGTTTTGCTCGTCCACTGCTTGACAGCATCAATTATCGCCCCAAACAAGGTAGTTTTAAAGTCGTGGGTATGACGATCAAATACTTGCCTGACTAAAGGAGGCATGGATGCTGTATCTAATTGATATAATAGAGGAGCATCAGCATTACTCACTGGCAAGAGATTGGGTAAATCTGGTTCGGTTTGGATTAATTCGGCTAATAACTGCGGACTAATTTCCCAGTATGTCATTTCTGCTAAACGTTGAAATCCATTATGCCGATAAAGTGCTAAGGCATCCACATCATTAACGTTAACTTCTAATATCCACGTCCGCGCTTCTAAAATTGATTCAAAGCAATGGCGTAGTAGTTGAGAACCTACCCCCATGCGATCGCCGGTTCGTGCTAACATGACTTGATTAACGCGCCAAGTGCTACGAGTCCGGTTAAAAGGTGATACTTGAATCATTCCTAACAGCATTCGTCCCTGTTCAGCGATATAGCCCCAGAAGCGGTACTGTAATGGGTTAGGAAACCAACTCAAGAATTTAAGTAATCCATACCAGCGCCGTAGCCACTGCATTTCACCCATAGATTCAGTAGCTGCTTGGGGGGAAAGGTGGGATAATGACTCTTGAGTCAAAGATTCAATTCCGTCCAAATCTCGATGTTGGACTGGTCTGATAATAACACTGAGGTTTCGAGGGAGTAGTGGATTCATTTTAATTCCAGCCGCTATTTAACCTTTACAAAAACAAAATTACAAAAACAAAATATGATAGTGATGTTATACTACAATTATTTCTATTTATTTTCTATTTATTTTAACGGGTTTTTACCCTGATGTCTTGTTTCCAAAGAGTGATTCCCTTAATTAAACCTTGACTAAATACGTAAAAAATATCAAAAGCAGAAACTGCGATTATACCTTGAGGGTGAAAACCACAAATATCTGCTTTTATTGTATGTTAATTCTGCTAAAAATACTTTTAAATCCACAGACCTTCTATAGACTTTGACGAGAAGCAAACTTTTCAAAGTCTGCTTGGGTTTGATGAAGTAATTGCTGACGACTATCTTGTATAGTTTGTTGGAAATTGGGAACCAAGTTGCGAGCTTGTAGTGTCATGTGCAACTGTAAATGGGCAACATAGTCGCTGATATCTTGATTGTCTACAGTTGCGCCCGTTAATACGTTTGATTCCATTGTCACTGTGTTCTCCTTCGTAAATTGGTGTAATAGCCGTACTAGATTAAAATCTATCATGTTTTTTGTCTGTTTGCTGATTTCGCAATGAAGTGTAATGATTGTTCATTGCTTATGATACTACCTGCCATATCCTACTTAATACAGCACAATACAGAATTTCAGCACCAATATTGTCAATAACATCAAAATTATTGAAAATTATTGACAATTGTAACGTATTATTCTAAACTTGATAAGAAAGATACATTTTTTGCTGACCGAAAAATCGGATACAAGCTCAATGCATCGTTTCTAAGATGGCTTTATAGTCAACCAACTATACAACTATAATTGTACTGTTATGATGACATCAGAGTTTTGGTCATTGTGGATGGATCACAATGAATATTTATACAAAGCTTGTGTGAAGTGGATGGGTAACGTTCCTGATGCTGAAGATGTTTTAAGTCAAGCTATGCTCAAAGCTGAGGAGAAAATACGTATCCATCAGGTACAAGTGATCAACTTTAAACCTTGGGTAACAAAACTAACTTATAATCTCTGTCTTGATCTGCAAAGACAGCGTTATCAGACTATCCAATATTGTCATAATCGGGAAGTTATTAGTGATAGAAATGCAGAATTATTAGTGACTAAAGAAGAGGAAAATCCAGTGTTTGTGGCTACGCAACAAGAACTGGAAAAAATTTTTTCTGTTTGGATTGATGAGTTACGTCCCATACTACGTGATACTTTTATTTTATACTTTCAAGAAGAACTATAATATATAGAAATTGCACAAAAACTGAATATTTCCTGCTGCAATGTACGTAGGCGAATTCATGAAGCTCGGATAATTTTAAAACAGCGATATCATCAAGATTATACCGGGGAAGACAGGCGTAAATTTGAGGTTGTTTCTCAAATTGACAGAAATAAAGAGTCTGATCAGATCACTAAAATAGGATTAGCTAATATTGAAAATATAGAATTACCGATTTTAGAATTATTCAACCAGGAAGAATTACCAGAAGCAGTTAATAGTCAGGTTCTACCCCACCCTAACCCTCCTCTTGACCAGGAGAAGAAACTAGATGTTGGTTTCCCTTCTCAAGCAGGAGAAAAGCAGGATAATTCAACTTCTGTGTATACTGTAGTCCCTGAAAAACAGAGAATTTTCCGGAACTTTTTCGACCAGATTAATATCGTCTTAGCAGAAAAAATCGCGGCACTGGTGCCAGCAGTTCGCTACCCCACAGCAATTAAAACTCCAAGTTGCCAAAAAGCGTACATTCATAGTATGAACCAAAGAGTAGCCAAAGTTATTCCCTCTCGTTCTCCTCCTCCATATCAACTTTCCTATGGTCAATTCTTAATCATGATCTACCAGACTACAGTAAGTACAAGTTTAGCTGTGATTATTGCTGCTGCTTTTCCACTCAAAGCCTCAGCCGAAGATCTTAATATAAACTTTACAGGCACCATACCATCCGTTGTCAAGATTAACAGCACCAGTCCAGGTCCTATTCAAAACACCCCTGAGCAAGAATTTCAAAGTGATGATCCTACACCAGCGATATTAAATATTACTCACACTACTGGCATCGTCTTGAGCATTACCAATATTACTGATAACGGTACGGTTTTATCTGGCAGTAAAACATATAACGATCTTGATCTGATCAACGCTAAAGTCAAAGATGGTGATAATCTCCTGATTCAAAGTGAAATTTCACCTAGTGGCAGGTCTACCCCAGTTTATCCGTTGAATGTAGCAAGTGCAGTTCAAGCAGCAGTCACTAGTGGTAAAGAGTATCCAGTTTACCTTGAGATTACCAATATTTCCGGCTTATTACCACAAGGAATCTACAAAATCCGTGTCAGTGTTCTGATCACACCCCAGTAATTTACTCGTATAAGGAAAGACAAGGCAGACAAGGAAGGAAAGTGGACAAGGAAGAAGAACCAAGAAAAATTAAAACCCATGAAGATTTAGGGATATATCAAAAAGCGTTTAATGCAGCAATGACAATTTTTGAGTTGTCAAAAAGGCATTTGACAGTTGACAGTTGACAAGACGCAAAAAAACCGCGAAAAATTTGCTTTTTAGGTATTGACAAAGGATTTTAAATATGTTATCGTTAAGTTGATAAGGAAGAACTATCTTAAAATATTTAGAAATAGGGTGTGTTAGCTATTAGTAACGCACCATTGGTAAAGACTTTGAGTGTAGCACAGCGATAGCGAAGCGCTGCTGCAAGCAGTTCGCTATATAATAGCCAAGTAGTAGGGTGTGTTAGCTATTAGTAACGCACCATTGGTAAAGACTTTGGGTGTAGCACAGCGATAGCGAAGCGCTGCTGCAAGCAGTTCGCTATATAATAGCCAATTTTTAACGCTAACCCACTTATGCAGTTTCAGTAAAATTTGAAGACCCTAATGGAATAAAATAGTCCCCTCCCCTTCCTAGAGAGTGAAAGTAGAGTAGCCTTTATTACCCAAAAAAGTTCAGTAAAAAAATAAATCACAAATTGGGTATCTCAAACGTCTTATTAATGTACAGATCAAATTACCTCATCTACCCTTAGTCATAAAAAAAATGAATCTAGGTCGTCTTACCTTCTTCACTGTTATCACCGCTTTTAGCAGTATAGCCCTCAATTCCCAAGCCCAAGCCCAAACTGCTGATGTTGATTTTTTCGGTGTTATTCCCGCAACTTGCGCCGTCAACAGCATCACAGCCGGAACCTTAACAAACATCATTGACGGCACCCTCAACCCCTTCAGATTAGAAACTGACACCGTGGGTAACATCAACGTTACCTGCAATACTGGCGTAAAATTTGCCGTTACTGGTATTGAAGATAATGGCAGTGACTTTACAACCAAAGAATTCAGTAATATTGATGTCATCACCGCCAAAGTAGAAGACTCCAGCAATACTCAGGTCGCTACTGGTAATATTTCCCCCAGTGCTGGTACTACTAATTTAAGTACACCTGGAGCATTACAAGCAGGTCCTATCACCGCTAACGACTATGGAGTCAAGTTGTCTTTACAAGGTAATGGTGACAATACACTGCCCATAGGGATTTACAGAATTAGAGTCAAAGTTAATATCTCACCTGAGTAAACCTCCTCTGTGTTTTCCCACTTTTTCAGTCTCAAGCAGAATTTCCCATTGAGACCTTTTTATATACCGTTGCATAGCTGAAATTTTTTCAAGCAACCTCTTTACTTTTCATCACATTCACAGGAAATAAACAATATGCCACAACTTATTTGGACTAAACTGCTCGGAACCAGTAGTACTGATTTTGCCAGGTTCATAACCACAGGTAACGATGGTGCTATCTATGTCGCTGGGGATACTAATAGCAGCCTGGATGGACAAACGAATAGCGGTGGTTATGATGCCTTTGTCACTAAATACAATACCGATGGTACAAAAGTCTCGACTAAACTCCTCGGAGGCAGTAGTGATGAGCAAGGCCGGTCCCTAACCACAAGTAGCGATGGTGCAATCTATGTCGCTGGGGGTACTCTTAGTGGCAACCTAAATGGACAGACGAATAGCGGTAATTGGGATGTCTTTGTCACTAAATACAATACCAATGGCACAGGAGCCTGGACTCAACTGCTCGGAAGCAATTCTAGTCAGCCTGATTATGCCTGGTCTATAACCACAGGTAGCGATGGTGCTATCTATGCTGCTGGGGCTACTTGGGGCAACCTGGATGGACAGACGTATAGCGGTGGCATGGATGCCTTTGTCACTAAGTACAATGCCGAGGGAACAAGACTCTGGACTAGACTGCTCGGAGGCACTGGTGAAGATGCTGCCATGTCCATAACCACAGGTAGCAATGGTGCTATCTATGTCGCTGGGTATATTAGTGGCAACCTGGATGGACAGACGAATAGCGGTGGTTTTGATGCCTTTGTCACTAAATACAATACCGATGGCACAAAAGCCTGGACTAGACTGCTGGGAAACAGTGGTAATGATACTGCCAATTCCGTAACCACAGGTAGCGATGGTGCCATCTATGTCGCTGGGTATATTAGTGGCAGCCTGGATGGACAGACGTATAGCGGTGGTCAGGATGCCTTTGTCACTAAGTACAATGCCGAGGGAACAAGACTCTGGACTAGACTGCTGGGAACCAGTGGTAATGATACTGCCAATTCCGTAACCACAGGTAGCGATGGTGCCATCTATGTCGCTGGGGCTACTAATGGCAGCCTGGATGGAGAGACGAATAGCGGTGGTAATGATGCCTTTGTCACTAAATACAATACCGACGGTACAAAAGCCTGGACTAGACTGCTCGGAGGCACTGGTCAAGATACTGCCAGTTCCGTAACCACAGGTAGCAATGGTGCCATCTATGTCGCTGGGTATACTAATGGCAACCTGAATGGACAGACGAATAACGGTGGTATTTGGGATGCCTTTGTCATTCAGTTAAATGATGATGTTCAATACTCCACCAACTACACATTAAAATCCAGCGAAATAAACCTAACTTTAACAGGAAACGGGAACATTAACGGCACTGGAAACAGCCTCAATAATACCATTTTTGGTAACAGTGGTAATAATCTTCTCGATGGCCGCGCAGGTGCTGATAGCCTTGTTGGTAATGCTGGTAATGATACTTTGATGGGTGGTCTTGGTGCTGATACCATGACCGGGGGAACTGGTAATGATTGGTACTGGGTAGATAATGCTGGTGACAGTGTAATAGAACTTGCTAATGAAGGTACAGATAAGGTTCACACCACTATCAGTTACACACTTACCGACAACGTAGAAGACCTGGCTTTACAAGAAATAGCCGGCAGTATTAATGGTACAGGTAATGGCTTGAATAATACCATTACAGATAATACCAAAGATAACCTTCTCGACGGTGGTGCTGGTAATGATATTATCAGAGCCTCTGGAGGGAATGATACCTTAACTGGTGGTTTAGGTACAGATACCTTAACCGGAGGGTTAGGTAATGATAGGTTTGTTTATACCGACTTAACCCATTCCTTGTTAGCTGGAATTGATACCATCAAGGATTTTAACAATAGTACGGAGACTGACCGTTTTGTAGTTAGCACTGCCCGGTCTGTGTTTAATACTGTGAGTGGAGTTACCGGACTCAATGCCACTGCCATTGGTAACGCATTAACTACTACTAACTTTGGCGCTAATGCGGCTGCATTATTTACCATAGGCTCAAAGAGCTATGTAGCTATTAATGATAGCACTGCTGGTTTTAGTGATGCCAGTGATGCCATTGTGGAAATCACGGGATATAAGGGTACTTTATCTATTAATAGCTTTGTGACTGTTTAAGCTAGGTAGCGGTAAAATTGCCTCAGATACCTGACTTCTTTAAGAAGTCGGGTATTTTGTTGGTAAAATAGTCCCGTAGCTTTCACAGTTAGGGTGAGGGTAGGGTAAAATAGTAAAATGGCAGACGCTGCTTTTATAGTTTCTAAAATAACTATCACCAAAATATATGACAACCAACCCACCAACTCTCACTTATACCCTGGAAGAAATCTTGTCTCGTCTGGATCAAAAGATCGAGAAGCAATTTACCGAAGTCAATCAAAAAATAGATCGGCAATTTACTGAAGTTAACCAAAAAATAGATCGGCAATTTACTGAAGTTAACCAAAAAATGGATCGACAATTTGCCGAAGTCAATCAAAAGTTTGTTGAAGTAAACCAAAAGTTTGCTGAAGTTAACCAAAAACTAGAAAATATTGATAGTAGACTAAATAAACTAGAAATTGGCCAGGCAGAACTATCAGGGGAAATTAAAACCTTAGACGAGAAACTATCTGGGGAAATTAAAACCCTAGAGGAAAAAGTTATTGGTATTGATAAAAGACTAGATAACCAAGAATTTATTAATCGTGGAGTTCTAGTAGCAGTGATTATAGCTTTAATTAGTGGAGTAGTCAAACTATTTGGTTTCAGTAAAATTTGAAGACCCTAGAAGACTTAGCTTTACAAGAAATAGCTGGCAGTATTAATGGTACAGGTAATGGCTTGAATAATACCATTACAGATAATACCAATAATGATAGCACTGCTGGTTTTAATGCTCTCACTGATGCCATTGTGGACATTACGGGATACAAAGGTACTTTCGTCAGATACCTGACTTCTCTAAGAAGTCGGGTATTTTGTTGGTAAAATAGTCCCGTAGCCTTCACAGTTAGGGTGGGGTAAAAAGTCCCCATTTCTCAACTATAAAACAACCAAAATTAACCAACAAAAAGCTAAAATCAAAGAAGCCATAGAACTATTAAAAGAATATCGCACCTCCCTCATTACCAATGCCGTCACAGGTAAAATAGATGTAAGCTTGCTATACCCTCACCCCAGAAACAATCATGACACAACAAACTTATCAACTCCCCTTAACCTTTGAGCAAATCCTTAATCTTGTTTTACAACTTCCCAAAAAAGAACAACAAAAACTCATTCAAGAAATAAAGAAAACTTCTTTAAAAAATGAAGACGAAAATTTATTTAACTCCTAGAGAATTTCTAACTCTCGATTAATCCACATTTACACTTCACAAATCATCCACAAAGAACTCGAATTTGAAAACATTATGGCTTATTCCCATTCCCACCTCCTTTTTCTCAATCAATTGCTTTTAATAGCTCTTAAAAGGGTATTTTTTCATAAGAGGCATAACTTCCTTGTCTACTTTCCCTCCCTGTCTTCCAAGTCTTACCCTGACGACAATGTAGAAAACCTACCTTTGTGAAAGGGTGAGGGTAGGGTAAAATAGTAAAATGGCAGACGCTGCTTTTATAGTTTCTAAAATAACTATCACTAAAATATATGACAACCAACCCACCAACTCTCACTTATACCCTGGAAGAAATCTTGTCTCGTCTGGATCAAAAGATCGAGAAGCAATTTACCGAAGTCAATCAAAAAATAGATCGGCAATTTACTGAAGTTAACCAAAAAATGGATCGACAATTTGCCGAAGTCAATCAAAAGTTTGTTGAAGTAAACCAAAAGTTTACTGAAGTCAATCAAAAGTTTGCTGAAGTAAACCAAAAACTAGAAACTATTGATAGTAGACTAAATAAACTGGAAATTGGCCAGGCAGAACTATCAGGGGAAATTAAAACCTTAGATAAGAAACTATCAGGGGAAATTAAAACCTTAGACGAGAAACTATCAGGGGAAATTAAAACCCTAGAGGAAAAAGTTATTGGTATTGATAAAAGACTAGATAACCAAGAATTTATTAATCGTGGAGTTCTAGTAGCAGTGATTATAGCCTTAATTAGTGGAGTAGTCAAACTATTTGGTTTGTTTCCCACTGGTAAAATTTGAAAATTACAGCATTTTTAGCTTGAGTGAGGTACATCATTGGCGGGCAAGATGCCCGCACCACAAGGGTTTAATCATTAATTAATATCTGTAATATCTGTACTTTATAATAGCGGTAAATGCTGTATCATTGTCTATAAAACTCAGTTTCAATCATGGAAAATATGAAAAGAAAAATTGCGAAAATTCTGCCCTTACTCTGTTGCTTTACCCTGGGTTTTACCCCTATGGTAGCCTACGGTCAATTATCTGTTTCTCCTTTAACAATTCAACGCAAAGCAGAATCAGGACAAGCTAGGGGAGTGATTAACATTTCTAATAATTCTAATAAACCCTATCGAGCTAGAGTTTCCTTGTCACCCTTCACTTATAATCAGGAAGGACTGCAAGTTTTACAATCTAGTCCCAATGACTTAACACCCTATTTAACCTTTTCTCCCCGTGAATTAGTCATTGCACCAGGACAACAACGTTCAATTCGTTTTAATGCTAAGTTACTTCCTAGTTTACCCCAGAGAGAATATAGAGCTATGTTCTCTGTAGAAGAACTTCAGGATAATAGTTCTACTCAAGCAAATCAGGTTTCTATTGCTGTCAATATAGCAGCAACGATACAGCACTTCCCGGTGTTATGAGGTACAGTAACAACAATTAGTGAACCAATTTTTTAAATGTTGAGGATTCATCAAATCGAGAGCAACAGAAATAACTTTATCAACTATTTC
>NZ_JACJPZ010000005.1:0-121920 GCF_014696335.1 Dolichospermum sp. FACHB-1250 | reverse complement strand
TTCCTCAATATGGGCTGCAACTATTTTTTCTCGGAGATCCACTGAATATGCTTTCATGACAGTATTATCTTTATTATTACTAACTGTACCTCATAACTTCGGAAACTGCTGTATAATCTTAAATTGGTATAAAACTGGAATTTAGTTATTGGATTTAACTATGAACTAAATAGATATTTCTCTATGATAACATCACAGCTAGTTAATTCAATTCCCTGGATTCAATGATCGGTGCAAATATCCAGCCAAAGTTTTCTGAAACTGCTCAAAACCAAAGGTATCAATAACCTGTTGACGCAAGGATTCGGGTTGATACATTAAAGGATTAGGATATGTACTTTGTAAAATTTGAATAATAGTTTGAGCAATTTCATCTACATCATCAGGATTTACCAATGCCCCTAGTTTACCATGACAAAGCGCGTCCGTAGCACCATCTTGATTACCACCCAAAACAGGTTTACCACACGCTAGGGCTTCTAAGTAGACAATACCAAATCCTTCTCTTTTACTCGGCATAGCAAAAACATCACAGAGATTGTAGTAATCACACAGTTGTTGATCAGGAATAAATCCAGCTAGAGTTACACAATCTTGTAATCCGAATTGGGTAATTAACTGCTCAATTCTAGTCTGGTCATTTCCTTTACCCACAATAATGTAGTGAACATCGGGAATTTGCTGACGAATTTGAGGAAGTGCTTTGAGAACTTGGTCATAACCCTTATAGCGTTCAACTTCCGCTAGTCGAGCTACAGTTAATACTATAGGTTGTTCGCGCCTTAGTCCATATTTTTCTAATAAATAAGCAGGTTTGGGGACTAGTTGAAAGCGATTGAAATCAAAAGTGTTTGGTAAGATACCAATTTTATTCGGGTCAAGGTTTTGTTCTTTAATCAGGCGATCGCGGGTATAGCCACTAACTGCTAAAATCAGGTCTGCATGATGTAAAGCTGTTTGCAAAGCTGGGTTTTTGATATTCCAGGCTTCGATACCATGGGCAACAGTGCAATAAGGGACATTTGTCAATCGTTTTAGCCAGTAGGCTGCCACGGTAAAATTCAGGTGGCCAGTAATGATTAGATTTGGGTGCTTCCAGATTCCCCAACCAATTAACTGGGCTGCAAATGCAGCTGTTCTCAGTGGTAATGGTATAGATCCAGCAAAGTGAAACCTAGTAGGGGCTAGGGTTGAGAAGTTGGGTGAGGCATTTCTGTCATGCTTAATAAAGATGTCATAGTGAGTATCAGGGTAGATATTTTGAATGGCTGACAATAAAAAACCACAATATGTTTGAATGCCACCTGTAAATTCAAATATGTTGGGAAACCAGAGGTGAAGATTATTCTTATTCTTATTCTTATTCATGGGTTTTATTTATTACATATCGCTGCCAAGGCTTCCTTTAAGCCTGCAATTATGCGATCATAACAGTAATCTCTGACAATGATTTTACTTTCTTCTCCCCATTGTTTCAAGCGACAATGATCAGCCATAGCCTCTTTAAGACTAGCAGTAAGAGCCTCTACATTTCCTGCTTCAAAAATCAAACCATTCTTTCTCTGTTTAACCAAATCAGCCGCACAACCAACATGACTGCTAACAATTACAGCACATCCCATACACATCGCTTCATTAATTGCTAACCCCCATGTTTCACCACTACCATAACTAGGCAAAACAAAAACATCACAACTAGCATAAGTACGCGGCATTAGGGATTGATTTTGAAATGGGGCAAAGTAGATTTGATCATTCTGCTTGGCTAACTCTCGCATTTGTGCGTCTAAATTTCCCGACCCAACTAATAGCAAAGAGACTGATTTTAATTGTGCATTAATAAAAGCCTGAATTAAATCCAAAGGACGCTTTTTATGTTCAAATTTGCCAGCAAAAAGGATTACCTGATTTTGGAGAGGGATACCTAATTCCCGTTGCCAAGTTTTTGCTTGACTAGATAGCTCATTAGTCATGGCAGAAAACCGGTGATTATCAATAGCATGGGGAGCGAAGAATAATTTACTCTCTAATACAGAATGATATTTAAAGTATTCATAATTGGCTTTACCAACATATAAACAAGCCGCAAAATTTTGGAAAATTTTGGCAATAAATAGCTTTTTTAGCTGACTTTTAAAATCATTTTTCGCCTGAATTCGATGGGAATCACCACGAAATATTATGGGAATATTGATATTTTTCATCTGCCAAAGAAACCTATAAATACTTGCGTAGTTATAGGAGACTGTCAGGAATATAGCATCTGGTTTAAATGCTAAAACTTGCTGAGTCAGGCTGGGATTTTGCAAGCCAAAGATATGATGAGTGCCTCGATCTTTACTAATATTAGGCACAAATTCAAAATCATAGCCATCTAGTAATGGAATATCCCATTTTAACGATTGCTTAAATCCTGGATCAATCTGATTTGTAATGCCAAAATCCCATAAATAGAATACTTTAATATTAAAATTACAGTCTTCAGCCAGACACCGAAAAAGCGGCGCGTAATACTGAATTGGATGAGATGCAATAATTGCTAAATTTGTCATTGACTAATTTTAACTACCTCAGCAAAGTTAATTCAACTCAGATTTACACGTTAGCCATAACCAAATGTTTTTTCCAAAAAGACGAAGAGCCATGGAATAAACTAATAATAAAATTACTCCTGAAGGAAGTACTTTAACATTAGAAGACTCAAAAAAAACTGCTGAGTTCAATAAAATAGTTGTTGCTGCTGCTAATCCTAGCAAAGGAATTGATCCTAAATTAGTTATAAATCGGTAAAGCCAACCCCAAAAATAGCCCAGGGCGAAAATTGGTGCAAACATGAATGGAACACCAAAATCAATGTAACTCTCACCCACATAGCCAATACTAACGGAAGTACCTTTGTCAGCACCACTCACTTGAATACCCGAAAATTCATTTGTGCGTTTGGAATCGTCAAGTATTGGCTTATCAGGAAAAAGAGCGCGGGGAATTAAAGTAAATATTGCCTCCGACCATAGTTTGCCATTTTGATAAGGAACAGCATTAGGTACAGTTCTAATGCTACCTGCGAAAAATTGAAGGTATCCCAAACGGGATAATAATGAATTAAATCCGTCTTCAAGGTCTTTATCGCTGATTTTACTAAATTCATTAGTATGATAATTTAATCTATCAGCCAAAGAAACCCTCACGGTTTGAGTTTGAGTTCCTTGGTTAACATAGTTACGATAACCTCCCTTAACACTTTGCCAGTAAGTTGTTAATAACAGTAATAGCACCATCAATATTAAAACTTGGGGGCGTAGTAATTGCTTAACTTTAAAACTTGTCGCCCCATATACAACCAACATTACAAAAAGGACTTGCTTAAATCCGCTAAAAAACCCAGTCATCCCAATGATAATTTCAAGAATAAGAATGCTTAAAGATAATAAGCCAAATTTAGGATCACGAAATCCATTCCAGAGAATCAAAAAAATAACCAACCAGCGCAAAGACCCCAAAGATAGCAAAAGTTGGGTAAAAGCAGGGTCTCCAAATGCTAGAGAAGTTATTAATGAAGAAAATACGAATGTCCCTAAATATGCTATTGCTAACCTAGAAACTTTTAATTCTGATGCACTTTTTTCTTGATCTATGAAGCTAATTACAGGAGAAGCGCCAACAGCCTGCTTCATACCATAGGCGAGTGCCAGCATAGATAGGATACCTAAATAAAATGCTAAACTTAGTTCTTGACCAAAATTCTGCTTTAGAGTTTCTCCTGCTAAATTAGCAGTAATCACAGGGACAAATACTTGAAGGCTTTGAAAGCTGGCTGCAAATAATAATGCAGGTGGTTCACCAGGTCGCCAAAGCAATGAAAACAAGACTGGCCAAATTAGGCATCCTAAAAATGTTTCGCTGGGATTAGGTGTACTTAGCCCAATAAAAGCCAGCACCAGACAAATTACCCAAAGTATTTTAGTTACAGATATTTTATCTGATTTTGGCCTTAGCAAAGGTCTATTGTTTAGAGAGTAATGTGACATTATTTTTTTTACGTACGTCCCGCATTACAAAATTTAATTTATAGCTTTTGTAAAAATATAGGTTTCAATGTTACTGAGTTCATAAAAATACCCGGTAAGTGGGAAACTCAGTCACTTCAGTGCTGAGAGGGAAACGACTCGTGCGGTTTTAACCGCCTTGAATATTTTTTCATTACCGCCTTGGAGTTGGTAAATTCGGTGTACTTTTGTAATGTACTTTCAACGGGACAATTACCGATTCAAAATTCCCAACTCTGTACGCATAATGTGTTGCTCCGAAGAGCCTCCCATTTCTGGGGTAATGTTAGCTTCGTCAATGTTTTAAGAGCTTTTTAAACTTGCAACACTGTTTCAGGGACTTTAAAACTGTTTAATTGCAAATGACAGAGCAGGGAACTAGCTACGCATTCCGGGGTGTCGTGACTCAAAAAACGTAGTCAGTGAAGACTTAGACTGGTCAGTACAGCTGGCAATTTCTTACAAGCTCAGTCCCTTTAGGGCTGAGTTACTGACACTCAGAAAGTTCTAGTCCAGTTTTGCATAAATCACAATTTTTTTTTGCATATTTTAGGTTTTACCTTGATTTTGGATTAGCTGACTGATCAAAAATTTTACACAAAGTCCGTGTCATTTGTCTAGCGGTATAAGGCTCAAATGCTTGCCAATCTGTTGTTTCTGAAAGTCCGTAGACTAGAGAATTAAGTAACCATTCTATTCCTTGTCTAAGGATATCATAAATTTCTATATTGGTTAAATTAGTAAAAGTTACGGTATAGCCCGCTTGACATTCTTTAATTACATTAACGACAAGACTCTGTTCGTGCAAAATTGCTAAGATGGGCTTCTGAGCAAGGATACATGGATAGACTTTAGATGCAGAATAACTGGGATCATCAGAACCAATTATTAAAATCCCATGACTATCTTTTAAAACTTGCAAGGCTTCAAAGTAAGGGATACGTTGTGGATATTCAGTGATTATATCGTCTAAATTATAGGATTTGGCGATCGCCTCTATTTCCTTATTGTTGTCAAAAATTGAATATTTCGTGCCAACAAAATGAATTTTAATTTTTTGCCAAATTTCGGGATTGTGCTGACGATGTTTTTGAATTGCTAAGAAAAAGACATTCAGGCTCAAAGCCATATCTTTACCACCTCTACCCACATAAACCCAATGTTGATAACCATCATTGGGATCAAATATTTTCTGTTGGATATTCAGTTTAGGTAATATTTCAAAATCTTTCTCAGGTGCGCCGAAGGGGAGAACAGAAAACTGCTCTTTTTTTAGCCAGGAATATCGCTGCATTAATACTTTGGGATATTCTGGTGAAACACTGGTTATATGACAGGCTTTAGCCAAAGTCAAGGGTTCTAAAATCTTAGCAAAAGACTGGGCGACTGCATATTTTAGTTTGCCACCAGGGGGAGTGTTTTGAGTGCGATCATAATAATCACTTAACCAAGGATCTTGAAAGTCTAAAATATAAGGAATTTTATATTTCTCTAGCCAGTAGCGACCAAGGGGCATGGTCAAAAAAACTGTATTTGAGAAATAAACTAAATCAAAATAATTTTTTTCAAAATATTTAGCTGTTGCTTTTATCAAAAAAGGTATGCTTCTAAAACCTAAATTTCCCAGCTTTAATTTTCTAGATAGTTTCGGAGAAATAGCCGATGCTCGAATAACTTCAATGTTTGCTGGAACCGTCAAATTCAGGTTGGGATCATATATTCCTTCGATAAAATCAGGTTCGATACATAGAACAGTTACATCCCATCCAAATTCTTCAAAGTATGGCAGTGCCATTCTAATGCGCTGATGATCCGCAGCGTTAATTGGTGGGAAATGGGGGCTAACAATAAGAACTCGATGATTCATTTAATTACTTATAAGTATATAAATAGCTAATATAAAACTAAAAAAAGTTGATTATATGATAACATCAAAAATCAACTCCTAATACTTGATATTAGGGAGCAGTTTTAACCCGATCTGTAATTTTAGAGATAAATTCCGAATCCATAAATAGTTATTACTTAAATGATTATGTGCTGAAGTCTTTAATTCTCTCTTAAATGGATCCTAACTAGCAGATTGAAAGCCAGATTCTCCTAGGGTGTTCTCAATTTCGGGATCAACTGTTTCTCATATAACAGCGAGTACAGAATCAGCCGTTAAAATTTTGCGCGATAATTACAGCAGTTTCCGATTTTATGAAGTACAGATATTAATAATAAAACTCTTGTGGTGCGGGCATACTTCGGCAAACTCAGTACAAGTCTTGCCCGCACAAAGTGTACCTCACTCAAAGCTACTTGCTGTATTTTCATTCCTAAAATCAGCAACGCCTTTAAGTCTTTGTTATTGAGCTACTGCAATCATCGCAAAAGCACCGCCTTTTGATAATTCTGAAAAATAAGGAAGCATCCGAATTAAAGCAAATAATCCTAAAAAAGCTAATAAGTTTCATTTTTTTGATTTTTTAATTTCATACCCCAATTCAGCAACGCCAAAAAATTTTAACGGTTGTTGTTGTTTAGTAACAACTACTAAACAAAATTTTAACGACACGCAGAAAATTTACAATCCTACTTAACTATGAGCAAATTATTAGTCAATGTGCAGACTTAAAACATATATGATTTTGTCTTAAACCTCAAATTCACAAGAATTTGCTCATGTAAAGTTGTTGATATTGCTCAACAATTACATCAGATGAAAAGTATTCTATCGCTCGTTGACGACAATCATGACGATCAATCTGATCTAACTGATGCACTTTATTAACTGCGTCATCAATGGAAGTGATCAAATAACCATCAACTCCTTCTCGCACAATTTCCGGCAATGAGCCTCTTGGACAAGAGATTACGGGAGTACCACAGGCTAAAGCTTCAGCAAAGACAATGCCAAAAGGCTCATCCCATTCTATGGGAACAAGCATAGCTGAGGCTTGACCTAATAAATTATTTTTCTGCTCATCATTGACTGTTCCTATGTATTCAATTCTATTTTTTCCTAGCTGTGGCTCTATTTCTTTTCGCCAATACTTTCCCTCCTCACCGGTTTGGCTATAGTTACCTGCAATGATGAGTTTTTTATCGCATTTTTTGGCGATCGCAATTGCTGTATGCGCACCTTTAATCCGCTCAATCCGGCTTAAAAAAACTAAGGGTGCATCCGCATCTACCTTTCCTTGAAATGTGTATTTCTCCGGTTCAACACAGTTATAAATTGTTTGCCAAGTTCCGCCTGCATTGCGCCCGATTTTGCAAATACTATCACTGCAACCTGTAAAAGTGAGAGATTTACCCGCAATTTGCGCGGCTAGTTTGACAGTGCGATCGCTTGGCCGGCGCTGATAAGACATAATTTTGGGTAAAGGCGATCGCAGAATTGGCAGCATATAGAAAATGCGCGAAAAACTATGGACAACATCAGGTTTAAATGACTTGACTGCTGACCATAGGGTGATCATATTTTGTAATGTGTCGAGCTTGTTTTGCGATCGCATTCCTCCCCAAGGAAACAATTTAGATACAGATGATGTTGATTCAGGATGAGCGACAAGAGCCACTTCATGACCGCGATTTTGCAGCCCTGCAACTAATAAATCAACAATCCGTTCAATACCACCATAGAGTTTTGGCGGTACTGGTAATTCAGGATCAGCGGTGAGTAATATTTTCATAACACTGGTTTATTGGCTGTTATTTGATGTCTCCAGTCATTTAAAGGCTTTTCAATTAATTGATAAAATATGAAACTTACACTAATTGCTACTAACCAACCAAGCATTTGCAACATTAGCATCATTGGACTTTCAATCGGCACAAATCTTGAACCTAGATTAATTACTCTTCCCCCAAATGGAACATGGAGCAAATAGAGGGAATACGATATTATGCCTATAAACTTGAGCCATTTCATGAAATCCAAAGAATCAATATATTTATCTAATTTGTAGAGAAAATAAATAATCATCGCAAAAATACTACTAAATAATAGTTGATTTTGCTGATTATGTACAACATTCATATATTGACCCAAACAACCCAAAACTGGGATAAGCATTAAACATAAATTACGTTGATAAATTCGACTTGAAGCATTTGTTAAAAGAGCAATAAATACAAGCGATCCACAAAGAAACTCACCATAATTTCTAAATAAGCCTAATCGGGGATCAGTAGAAATAAAAACAGAAACTAATCCTAAGCTGAGGGCTATGAATAAAGCTAAGTTTTGATTTATCTTATTTCTAATTGCTAACAGACCAGCAGTTATTAAATAAAAACCTAATTCAATTACAAGTGACCAGTAAACTACAACATAGAACGGAACATCAAGATAAGGCTCGATTAAAAATAAATTACCTACCCAAGACTGGAGAGATAAAGGGAAAGATTCCCACAAGTTAGTTTTGTTAAATGGAGAAGATACTAAATTTAGTATTAAAGTGACTATAAATGCCAGCCAATAAGTGGGCATTAACCGCCAGAATCTATTTTTCAAAAAATCCCAACTGCTACCTTGCTTAAGGATTAATTTATAGACATTAGCGGCGATACAATAGCCACTAATCACAAAAAAAGGTGTACTCCTAACCAACCCGGTGCTGCTACTGATTTTACTAGCTCAACCAATGGGTGAAGAGGTTTATTGTACACAGTTCCAAAACCATGAAAAATCATCACCCATAAAGCTGCAACGCCCCGCCAGTGGTCTAAGGTTTTATATTGAGGATTCCATGAGGGCATAAAATTTAATTCCTTGTAACAGAAATGAATCCACTTCTCAAGCACCCCAGCGTTTATCTGTCCTCAATGTACTGTTACGAGGAACAAAAATAAAATCAGCTTGCCAAAGAGCTTGATCGAGCGGACGGCGCGTTAACCCACAAATATCGTAAGCAACCCAATCTTTTTTATCGAGCCACCTAATCAATTCCGAGAGCAAAGGTACATTTTGATGGATATCAAGCAGATTAACTTCTGCCAAAATAACCTGTATTCCTGGCAATGATTTTTCTGCGCCTTTGAGTACTTCCAACTCATATCCCTGTACATCTAGTTTCAAAAATTCAGGACTTATTCCACCAAAATGCTTGTGAACTATTTCGTCTACAGTTGTCATCGGATAAGATCTAACTGGAAAGTTTTGGGGAATTTGTTCAACTAGTACCGAAGAAGCTGTTTCGGCTTGATTAAACTGTACTTTGGCTTGAATTTCTGAACCTAGTAATGTTGAGAATACTTGTACAGAAGAATTTTGAGATGCTAATAGGTTTAATTGGTCTACTCTATGTTCCAAGACTTCAAAACAAGCTACTTTGGATTCTGGAAAATACTTAAGACATAAATCAGCAAAATCTCCTTTATACGCACCAACATCAAAGATTTGAGTGGGATTGAAGTTTGAATTAGCCAGTCTCTCAATAGCCAGAGGTATTTCTGGGACTCCTAGCTTTCTTGTCAGATATGCTTTGATTTTTTGCTTGAAAAACATAAAAAAATATACCAAATTTTAGTGACAGAGCAATTTCACGGGCAGATCACAGTTTAATGAACTTCTAACCAGTCTATCAGGTCTTGTAACTGAGAAAAATCTAATAAACTTTCTCCCAAAATTTCTAACTTAGAAGTTGGTAACTTCTGGATTTTCTGTGTGATAGAAAATTCTATTTCCCCAAACCTCTTAGTCAGTTGACGCAAGACAAGGGCGGACTCCCCTTGTTGTAATCCTTGTTGCAATCCTTGTTGCAATCCTTGTTGCAATCCTTGTTGCAATCCTTGTTGTTCTCCTTGCTGTAATCCTTCCTTCAGAATTTCTTCATACCACGGTGATTCTTTTAACACTGTCATATCCCACCTCATGATTTGTTGAATTAAGGGAATATCTAAAACAAAACTAGCAAAGAATGATAATAACGGCTCTAGGTCTTTTAGCTGTTCATCTTTCCGCAGTTCTCTTACTGCAAGACGGAGGTTATTTTCACTGTTCCCACCCTGGAGAATTGGCACAAAGGGCAATAGGGTAGATATTTTTTGCTCAAACACTAGGTTAACATCTACTTCCCACAGGTTGATAACTTGATAATCTTGATAAGCCTTTATCCCTAATATCTCTGATTCATAGCGATTGGGGATTATTTGTTTAGTGCTTTGGGGGAGGATGTTAATGAGAACTGGGTATACTTTTAAGTTGTAACGCTCTTCTGCTAGGGCTGTGTAAGCTCGCAGTCGCCGGGGCATTCTCTGGTTGTAACGCAGTTGTAGTTCGTTAAGTAGTAAAAATTCTCCTATTTCTGGGCTGTACACTTTGAGTAAAACGTCACTTTCTCTCTCTATCCACTGAAATTCTGTGTTGAGGATGTCTTGTACTTCCAGATGGGAACGTTGGGTAATCCACTGTACCCATGTATTAGGTGCCAGACTGATTAATCTTTTACTGCCTATATCTGCTTTTTTTACCACTGGTTTTATGTGGGTAAAATAATAAAAATTGAGGTTTTAATGTGTCAAGCTTGTTGTGGCGATAGCGAAGCGCTGCTGCAAGCAGGTCGCATTCCTCGCTAATGGAAAAACCAGGGATTGTCTGATTTTTTATTTAAAAAACTTTAATAAACATAGAGACACAACCAAATTCTGTTTTTTATCTACTAATTGCTTTTGCGGCTAATCTTAATATTATACTCTCTTGGTTCTCCCAGTTTAATTGATCTTCAGCAGCTAACAAAGCAGTTTTTTTAGTGGCAGCTAATTTTTGAGGATCATTAACCAAGTTATTTATGGCTGATGCTAAGGCGATCGCATCATGACTAGCAATTATTTGACCAGCTTCAGGATACTCATTTAATATCTCGCTTTGACCTTCTGTGTTAGTGGCTATTACTGCTAGTCCTGCTTGTAAATATTGAAATATCTTATTAGTAATCCTGAGATTTCTACTAGGTATATTATTTACCTCTAAAGCCAAGCCAATATTGTGTTCAGATATTCGAGACAGTAATTCATGATTGGGAACGGTGGCATGGATAAATAGCCGATCGCGTTCTACTAAATCTGGATCAAACCAAAAACCACCGATAGTGACATCATGTCCAGCATTTGCCAATGTTTCAGCTTCTTTTTGAGGACGAGGAGCCGTGCATAGATGAGCGCCAATTAGAATCAGGATTTTTGCCATTTTGACCAAATTGTTTGAATTCAGTATCTATGATTATGATATATAGGGATTTTCAACGACTGAGAATTTCCCCAACAACTAATTTGAGATTTCATAAATTAGCGATCGCTTTCAAGCGATATCAACAAAGTATATCTCAGGCGATTATAAGTTGGCCTTAGGGGATAGATTAAAGGCGAAAATTTAGTGGTCTTCTAACCAGGTTTTTAACTCAGAAATATCCGTAAAATCAAGTAATTGATCAACCAACATTTCAATTACACTTAGTTTCAAACCCTGAATTCGAGTTTCAATGGCGGAATCTAAAGAACCAAATTGCCGTTTTAGAAGACGCAGAACTATACTCACTCCCTCTTCTTGTTTTCCTTCTTGCTTTCCTTCTTGTTTTCCTTCCTGTTGTCCTTCAGCAAAGACATCCTGATAAAAACGGGTTTGTTTGAGGTCTATGTCTGTTATTCCTATCATCTGCTGTATTTCCTCTCTACTTAAAATAGGCAGTTTATAAACCATGATAGTCTCTAGCAAATCAATCAGTTGTAATTGCAATGGTCTTTGAGTTATTTCTCCATAGGTTTCCTTGGCAATTTCTTCTGCTAAAACTGCACTTTTATCCGCAGGAGTAACAATCAGTTTTAACAACTTCAGACTAATGGGGGCATTTGCTGGAGGTTCTAATTCATCTAAGTATATACGGTGGACTCTGGAACTTGCCAATAAAAAGTCATAGTGGCAGGTTTTTCCTGTTTCTGTTTGACGATTGGGATAAATAACTACTCCTTGCCAGGGGTTGGGGGGGTCAAATTGACGCAGGTAAAGGAATATTTCGCTAAAAAAGCGGTGATAAAATAGTTTATCTGTTTGAAATTGGACTTCTACAAAAAATAGAGGGGAATTGTCGTCGTTTTCCGGTGGTGAAAATACTCCGTCCAGACGAAAGGCTGTTTGTTTTATTTCTACTGACTTGAATTTGTAATTACTGTTAACAGGGGTAAATTTCAGCAGATCAAACAGTAGTGGCGGAAATGTTTGGAATAATCGGTAAAATAGACTATCTGTTTTCAAGTTTTTATAATTTAAGTATTAAGAGTTGAGTTGATTTTGGACTTCAATTACATTATATACTCAGTGGCAATGCTTACTCCAAGGGCAGCGATCGCCGGAATTATTGGTATAGTTCTATACTGCTGCAAGCAGGTCGCATTCCTCGCTAATGGAAAAACCAGGGATTGTCTGATTTTTTATTTAAAAAACTTTAATAAACATAGAGACACAACCAAATTCTGTTTTTTATCTACTAATTGCTTGTGTGGCTAATCTTAATATTATACTCTCTTGGTTCTCCCAGTTTAATTGATCTTCAGCAGCTAACAAAGCAGTTTTTTTAGTGGCAGCTAATTTTTGAGGATCATTAACCAAGTTATTTATGGCTGATGCTAAGGCGATCGCATCATGACTAGCAATTATTTGACCAGCTTCAGGATACTCATTTAATATCTCGCTTTGACCTTCTGTGTTAGTGGCTATTACTGCTAGTCCTGCCTGTAAATATTGAAATATCTTATTGCTCGTAGTGAACTGCTTATTAAGGCAGTAAGGAATTTCTAAAGCCAAGCCAATATCGTGTTCAGATATTCGAGACAGTAATTCATGATTGGGAACGGTGGCATGGATAAATAGCCGATCGCGCCATTCTTGAGGAATTTGTGGCTCTAACCATTGACGAGAACTTTCAGGGTAGTTACCGCGCAAATGGATTTCAATTGGTTGATTAATATGTGGCAATGCTTGAAAAAGAATTTCCAAACCTCTACCTTGTCCAATAGTTTGGGAAAACCAATGAATTGATGGTAAGTCTAAGTTTTGGCGATCGCCTATTTTGCCATCTAGCTGCGATCGCTCATGCCAAGGAAATGTATTGTAAATTACTGTGGGAACTTGAGACTGGTAGGCTTGAGCTAAGGCTTTAGCCATAACATGAGAAGTGGTAATACAATAGCTACATTCATTAATTAGCCTACTTTCTAAAGATTTTAGTTTCTCAATAGGACGATTAGCACGAGCCTCTGGTAAAAGGTCTTCAGAAAACCAATCCTCAAAGTCCACCCCAACCCTCAATCCTTCATCTAGTAATTGACTACCGACCCAGAGACCTGCCTCCGCATGGACAATAGTTAAATCAGCTTTGAAGTTCTGGGCTGTTTTTAGCATTTCTTTTACCCCATAACCTAATAGTTCGGGTGAGAAAATTCCCAATCGCTGAAATTTTTCTTTGGCAATGCGCGATCGCCATCGAACTGACCAATTGTTAATTTTTCGATGGGGTTGAAAGTCAATAATCGGCAGAAATTGCCATTTTTTATGACTCATCAATAGGCGATCGCGTTCTACTAAATCTGGATCAAACCAAAAACCACCGATAGTGACATCATGTCCAGCATTTGCCAATGTTTCAGCTTCTTTTTGAGGACGAGGAGCCGTGCATAGATGAGCGCCAATTAGAATCAGGATTTTTGCCATCTGGTTATTCCTGTGAGGACATTTGCAACTAACTACTGATTGGACGAATTGGAGTTGTAATCATAAGGTTACGTTCAGAAATTTGGCGTTGTATAATTGCAGCATAAAATCCCCATGACAGGGAATGTAATCTACCATTCTTCATGACCCATTGGTTTGCCCCAGTCAATCTCAGATTCAGGCTCTAACTCTTGACTAAGGAGTTGTGAGAGTGTGTATTTTGGGAACTTTTGAACAAGCTTTACTATAAGCTGCCCTTTCTCAATACGGCAGTAAACTTCATCATTGATCGATAAAGCCAACTCATCTGCAATATATTTTGGGATTCTCAAGGCTAAAGAATTACCCCAGCGACCAATTTGCGATTTCATAGTTAGCATCTTAGCTTGAAGATACACATAGTATATCCTATGCAAGTTTATTGCTGACTAAATAAAATATCAAGATAATTTTGAGCGCATTTTTCCAAAGTGAGATTTTCTAAAATATAATCACGAGCAGCAAAGTATTCAGAATTCAGCTTATCCTCAAGTTCAGCTAACTTAGCGGGAAACTCACTCATATTTTTGAACTTTACACCACAGCGATCGCCCCAGTATGGAACTGAACTAACAGGTTCAAACTTAACTTGATGAGGAAAGTAAGCAGGATCTTGCCAGAAACCACCCCGATCCCATGCCAAAATAGGCACACCGCAGGAAAGAGCCTGCTGGTAAGCAATTCCTTGGGTTTCATGTTCACAAAGGAAAATCATAGCTTTACATCGGTCAAGAAGAGATCGAAATTCTTCTTCTTTGTAGAAACCATAGCGAATAGTGGCCACAGTAAAACCTTGAGATTGCAAACAAGAATGGATAGGGTTAATCAATTCTTGTTCATAATGTTCATGATCCCATCGCACCTTATCATATATTAAGAAGTCAATATCTTTATCCTTGCTAGATGCAGGTATCCATTCATCGGTAGCAATACCAACTGGCCAAGTAATCACGCGATCGCCATAGTAAGGTTCACACATTTGCCGCATCCATTCCCCTGGAACTAGTATTTTGCGAATGGGTAAGCGATCAAATAAATTCGGGTCGTCGTCAGGGTGAGAAAAAACGGCTGCACCAAATAAAATCGGGTTTTTCCACTGAATTTTGTCTAGAACTTGGGGTTTGCCAATAATACAGGCAACTTCCTCTGGATGCTTCTGAATGTAGCGGTAGTCATTAACTCTATAAGAAATACTAAGTTTATCTAAACCGGCACAAAGGTTTAAAAAAACCCTCGTTTGTCCTCCCGGTCTCGGTTTACCTCGCACTAAACGGCGTAGAATTTGGCGGGGATAACGATCAAAGAGAAACCAGCGATCGGGATCTGGTTCTTCGTAGAAAAGATGAATTGGATTCATAGAATTTGGCGGGGATAACGATCAAAGAGAAACCAGCGATCGGGATCTGGTTCTTCGTAGAAAAGATGAATTGGATTCAAGAGTTCATCTACTGCAAAATTAATTAAATACTTATTAGATTTTTCGTAACCAAAGGCTCTGTGATCATCTATCCTCAATGACTTGAATGTTTTCCGTCAACCTACTTATAGTTTAGCAATTCTTATGCTAGTTCTATTTGTTCTAACTGAAGAAATATCGGTTAACCATTTAACCATTTTTTGTCCTCAGTCTTTTTCGCTTTTGCAACTGCATTGCTATTTTCCACCCCAAAACCTCACGCAAAACTTTAAACATAATTCCTCCTTCCGGTTTTAAGTCACACCCTCCTAAAGAACGAACATTTTTTTCAGCATTTTGGATGAGATCTTGAGCTTGTGGGTATGCCATAAAAACAAAACGTTGCCAATAACAAGCACAAGCATAACGAGTCCGATCGTTATTTTCAACAGATAATAAATTATTTGTACATAACTCTGCTGATAAAAAAGCAGATTCCCATGCCTTCCGAGATTTTGAACCGCTTAAATTGCCAAAAATACCTGACCGATAGTAAGATTTAGTACCTGTACAAAACTTAACGCCTTGACTAGCGAGAATAACGCGACAAAAGTATTCACCATCATCATTCAATGATACGTTCTCATTCCACACACCAGCAGAGTCAGAAATATTTCGAGGTACAAGCCAAGCCGCAGGATGCATCATACCACCACCTTCCCAAGAGCAAACTAGCCATTTTACAGGAGTCATGTCCTGCCAAACTTTTTCTTTTATAAAGTTCGCTTCTAGCGGAGAAGTGTAAAATCGTCCCCATTCCCCCGCAATAATATACTCTTCATATCCTTGTTCGATAAGCTTAATTTGACGCTCAATTTTATCCGGTGCAAGCAAATCATCAGCATCTAAATATTGAATAAAGTCTCCTTGGGCTGCTTTTAAAGCTCTATTCCTAGCTGTACTAGCACCTTTATTTTCTTGACTAATTACCTTGACTCTCTTTGATTCGTAGGTTTTGGCGATCGCTAAAGTATTATCTGTTGAGCCATCATCAACAACTACAATTTCTATATTCTGCCAAGTCTGTGCCAGAGCCGAATCCAATGTTTCTGCTATGTATGGTGCAGCGTTGTAAGCTGGAATTAAAATAGAAACTAAAGATGAGTTCATCGTAATTCTAATTTTTGCGGTTAGGCTGATATTTACTTTCCTGTCTTAGTTGTGGGCGCAAAAAGCGTATTAGTAACTCGCGAACACGTAAAGCTAGAGGTGGATTAATTAAAGCAAATGTTCTAAACCAATAGCTATTATTAGCCGCACCTTTTCTTCCACCTAACTTGACTGCAAGATTTGCGGCTTTATCGGCAACATCCCAAGCGAGATAAGAACCCGCAACCCCCGCCGCAGTCCAGAGCTTTTCTGCAATTAATTGATGGTATTGCGAATGCGATTCTAAAGCTGCTTTTTCAAGCACACAAATATGGGCAGTAATACATTTGCTCAAGTTAGCTTGAGACATGGAGTTTGAATATTGGTAATTAATAATAGAGACAGTTGGTTCGGCTCTAAATGTCATACCTCGTCGAGCCGCCCTCACATGAAAAGCAACATCCTCATTATAAAGCACATTAGGATCGAGATCGTAGCCCTCAACCTCTAAAAATTTTACCCGTCGATACAGTCCGCAGAAAGGGTTAATTTGATGAAGTATTGTGTAAGCAATAGGATCTCGTTGTAAAGCCTCATCGTCAAACTTTCCGATACTATAAAGTGTATTTGTCTCTCCATCTCGGTATTCAAAGGCAAATAAAACCGTATCAGGAGCATCCAGTCGTTCCATCCACTGATGGGCAATTGTTGTAAAGTTTGGCATTAGTAGATCGTCTGCATCATGGAAATGTATCCATTCACAACTTGTTTTTTCTGCTAATGCATTCTTGCCGTAAGAACATCCACGGTTAATATCGCCTCTAACTACTTTAGCTCCATACTTAGCAGCAACTTGCCCAGTCTCATCAGTACTACAATCGTCATAAACCCAAATCTCATCAAATGGGATTTGTTGCGACATGGCAGATTCAAGTAAACGAGGTAAATACTTGGCAGCATTGTAAGCGGGAATACACAGTGCTAATGAAGGATAACTCATGACATTGTTTTCAAGAATTTTTTAAGACTGCGATTAATTGTATAGTCTATTAACTCACGTAAAGGCAATCGATCTAAAAAAGCTAGTGGTTTATCTAGTTTTTTTTGTGGTGAAACGGCATCAACTAACCATTGATTAGGTTTAACGGGATATTTTCCTCGGTTGATCAAATCCTTGTAGGCTTCTATTCGTTTTTGGGCAATTAATTCAGGAGCAAGCTCTTCATTTATAGTTTCCTTTGCCATTGAACCAACTTCGTCTAATTTACTTGCACTCCAACTCATTACAGTTTCTATACAAGTAGCTAAACTCTGCGGATCGTTTGCCTTAAAAGTTAAGCCATTTATTCCATTACGAATTAAACCTGCGGCTCCTGCCCCTTCCGAACAAAGTACAACTTTTCCCTGAGCCATTCCTTCTACACAAGTATAGTTAAAGACATCCCAAGTAGAAGGCACAAGAATAAACTTTGCTTGTGCTTGATATTGGCGAGTTATTTCTGGTGAAAATGTGCCAAGTGGCAGGATTTTATTCCGCCAAATATCTCCGTAGTTTTGAACTAAATGGTTGGACATCAAGCTTTTTGAATCGCGATAAACCGTATCGCGTCCAATCCAGTCAATATTTGGCGCTCGATCTCCCAACAATCTCAAGGCTTCGCAAAGAACTGTTACGCCTTTCCAATATTGAATCCGTCCTACTACTAGACCATTGATCGAATCAGATTGATGATAATTTTGGGTCGTTCGCGCTATATGAAGTGTTAGAGATGGTGGAATATGACGAACATCGCGGTTTGTTAGCTGCTGCCAAGCTTTTGCGTTTGATTGACTATACGTTTGCAACTCATCGGCACACGATAATAATCCTGCTTCTAGCAATCTCACAAAATTTCCTTGCAATTGACTATCGATCTGCGGGTCATAAAAATCTATCTGCCCGATACTGGCATGAAGTTGGACGACAGTAGGCGGACTATTGGGGGATATAATCCAAGGTGCAAATAGCATTCCCCAATCAGTTACTTCAACTAAATCATAGCCGTCACCGCCCTTGACTTGCTCCCACGCCGCCCATACTGCTGCAAGATGTCTCTGTAGTTCGGGAATTGCCCTGTAGCGATCAAATTTTTTTAGACAAGTATTAACTAGGTCTGTATCTAAAAACTTAACTTGAATACCGTCTTGTTGATAATCTGGCAGTGTTGATGTAAAAGCACTGCCCACTAAAACCGTAATTTTATGTTGTGCTTGAGCAAGATTAGGCAGTAAGTTTTGATAAAAAGAAGCAATTCCTCCTCCATAATGTGGGGGATATTCAGGAACAACAAAAAGTAATTTCATTAATATTTATAGCACTTTGCAATTTTTTAGAACCCACGAAATTTTCAAGAAAGCGAACTTAATCAATACTTATCCAATAGAAATCGCAGATTCAAACTGTGCTTGGATATATTCAGGATTAAACTCACTTTGTGCAACAGTAATAGACTGGCTTGCCATTTGTAGCCATTTCTGCTTTTCTGTCATATTAGATAAAGTTAGTAATAATTTGTCGTCATCCATATTGCTAAGATAGCTTAGCCAATTATGTTCTAGGCTCCATTTACCTAGAGATGTGGTGGTTGGGGCAATAATCAAGATAGGTAGTCCTAAATGACAAAATTCAACAAGCTTGCTTGGGAAACAGGTAATAGCCCAAGGATGTATATGCAAATCTAAAGGATATGAAACTATTATACAGCTAGCATTGTTGGCTAGATAATTTATAACATCTATATTTTCTGGAAAAGGTTCTTGATGTTCAATATTAGAATGGCTGTTTAATAGTTCTAACACCTCTGATTTCTTTGCATCTGTGACTAATAAAAATTTTCCATTGATCTTAGATATAACCGTAGCAATTTTTTTAAAGCAAGAAATTTGGCTCGGATATATACTACCTGCGTAAGCTATAGTTGGCGAGATTTTAAATTCATCTTTCCATTTAATGAAGTCTTTAAAACCACCTTCAGGAATTGGCATTAATTTAAAAACTTTGCTAGGATTGTTAGTACAATACACTCCAGATAATTCTATTGATACAGGTAATACTTTGGTTGATTGATTAATAACAAATTTCCAATTTTCTTTAATCCAATTATATTCTTGATCGGATTTAGCCCATAGTTCTTCTTGATCATGCAGAATAGTAATTAATGGAATTTGCCAAGACTTTGACAAATAAGCAGAAAAGACTGAGTATTTATCCTGTAATACTGTCAAGATTACTGATGGTCGTTCATGTCGTAAAATTTTCTCACATTCTGTTCTCCAATACCAAAATCTAACTTTCTGTAACAGAGGTACTGTGTAACGATAGGGCAACCACCACCATCTTCTCTTTGGCATACGGATTAGCCGCCAAGCTTCAGGAAAATCAATGTTAATAAATGTTTGTTCTGGTGCAACTATAGAAATCTCATGTGTGTTTGACAGTCTTTTTAAATGACGATCAATAATTATTGGACTGCCTACACCTTGCTTGGGTGGAAATCCACCAATGAAAAGAATGTGATTATTATTCATGGGATATTAGTTTTTAGCAAATTACGCCTTATGTGAGTTGAGAAACAGGATACTATTCAAAGGTAAATATATCAATTTTCTCCATAAAGGGAGCGGTAGAACCATATTTTTTTAACTGCGATCGCTCGTAGACACATTTTATGCCAATACCTGTTGATATAGTTCAATATACCGTTTTGCTTGTAGTTCTCAACTATATTCTTTAAGGGCGATAGCGAAACGCTGCTGCAAGCAGTTCGCTCAACAATTTTCGCTCATTTTTTCCCCTTAATTGTTTATCTTATAATAAACAACGACCAATTTGAGATTTCATAAATTAGCGATCGCTTTCAATATCAACAAAGTATATCTCAATTGCCGCCACCCTAGACGACAAAAGGGTATTTGATAGACTAAATGAATATTCGAGGATGGTTTTCAAGTCTTTGAGCGATAGCGAAGCGCTGCTGCAAGCAGTTCGCCTGTACTGGTTGATATAGATGCTATAATCACATTATATACCCAGTTGCGATGCCTACTGCAACCGAAGCGATCGCCTGACCTGTTGGTATAGTTTTATATATCTTATTGCTTGTAGTTCTAAAGTATATTCTTTAAGGGCGATAGCGAAACGCTGCTGCAAGCAGTTCGCTCGCCAATTTTCACTCATTTTCACTTCTGACTATTTCTAGCAATTTCCAAAAAACGGTATCCGAATTTTTTCACATCTTCTTTATTTCTCTGTTGAGCTAAACTTTCCTCTTCTAAATTTACTCCAGCAGGTAGTTTTTCCCACCATTCCCCAATTAAATCAGCTAGTTGCTGTGGAGAGTTTCGCTCAAAAAATACACTTCCTGGTGGATCTTGCTCTAAGTGAACTGGAAAATCAGATAAAATCATTTTCTTACCAAGACAACGAGCATCTTCTACAACCGTACTCCAACCTTCAAATAACGAAGGCTGAATTACGGCTAGGGAATGACGCATCAGTTGAATTTGATCAATTCTAGGAATTAAACCTAGTAGGTAAACCTGATTTGCTAGTCCATAAGTATGAATAGCTTGCAGAATTATATCTATATAATCTGGTTTGCGATGATCATAAATATGCCCTGTGCATACAATTACCGGATAAATAGAACTTTTTTGTAGGATTTTTAAAGATTCTAATACAATTAAATGATTTTTGTGCTGCCAGAACTGATTACTAATTAAAAAGAATCGTTCTGGTAAATTGTATTTTTGCTGTATTGCTACAGTATTTAATTCATACCAATTACTAGGTAAAGAGGTTCTAAACTGTAAAACTTCTGTTTGACATTTGGAATCTGGAAAGAACTTTTGAAAATCGGCTGCTGCTGTCTTACTACTCAATACTACTCTTGAACTCAAATCAGCTATTTGGGCGAATCCTCTGTCACGTCCTTCTACATCTGATTTTGTGAATAAATCAGGTAAATATTTATGTTGAAAATCATATATCCAAGGGCATCCTTGATATAATAATTTTTCGTTTTTAGGTATTAGATAAGGATAGATGAAATTGAATTTGTTCTTATTTAAGAAATCTGAAAAACGAGGATCTGTTTGCTTAAATAAAACTCTTCTTATTTTCCATTTCAAGCGACCAACAAAATTTATCTGTTCTAATTCATTCTCTAGCTTGTAGGCGGCATTTAAATAAGGCTTTAATTGATTTTGAATATCAGGGGCAATATCTTGATTATATAATAAGCAAATTTCAAAAGTTTCCCGTTCTTCATTTGGAAGACTTGATAGTGCCAATATAATATTTTTTATATATTCGGTACCACCTATCCAACCAGTACCACCTTGCATTATCAAACCAATTTTAAATAATTTTTTCATACACCTACCAATTCAGCACGACACCAGTTTACAAAAGTTTTAACTCCCCGTTCTAGTTCAACTGTAGGAGTAAAGCCAATAGATTTTAATTGAGAAATATCAGCTTGCCAATTAAGAGGATTACCAGGAGGTACAACTCCATTAAATTCTGGTGTAAAATTTTGCTCTAATGAATTTAACACCATTGTTGCCAGTTCAGAAATTTTTACCTCTCTGCCTGTACCTAGATTATATACTTCTCCTGCCATTGGTGCAGATTCTAGAATAATGCTTAATGCTTTGGCAATGTCTAAAGCATGGATAAAATCACGGCTTTCTTCTCCTGTACCTTGTAATAACAAAGAACCTTGAGTTATTGCTTTTTGGCAAATGTCCCAGACCACTTGACGACGTAAACCAGGACCATAAGCAGAAAATATTCTCACACTAGCTGTTTGTAACCCATAAACCTTTGTAAATTCGAGACACATTTGTTCACACATTAGTTTATGAAAACCGTAGGGTGAGATAGGATTAACTGTTTGTGTTTCAGTTACAGGTAAACATTGGGGATTACCATATACTGCTGCACTGGAAAGAAAGATAAATTTGCATTTAGGAGAATGGAGACGTATTGCATTAAGCAGTTCAAAGGTAATTACTGAATTTGTATAAAAGTCTGAGACAGGTTCAGAGACGGATAAGGGAACAGAAGCACGTCCCGCACAATGAATACAAATTGAGGGAGGATGATCTTGTAAAATGCTATGTAAAGCCGAATCAGGTAATCTCAGGCAATGGTATTTGGTTAAGTTAGCTAATGGTGCATTTTCAGGTGGAGATGTACCAATACCGATAACTGACCATCCTTGTTCTGAAAAATAACGGGCAATATAGCGACCAAGAAAACCAGTAACCCCTGTAATTAAAGCAATTTTGTTGCTATTCATGATGGCTTGACGGCTAAAAATGAATATAAACGACCAGGAGTATTTAATTTTCTAGAAATATACCAGCTATACAATGCTTGTACTTTTTCCAACATAGCCAATTTATTAGCTAATGTTTCTCCAAACCGCCGAGATAAAGAGTTTTTTACCTGGTTTTGATACTGAGATTTGCTCATCGGAAAATAATTGATGACGCTTTCTAAAGGATTAAAAGAGCGAATTATTTGCAATCCTGATGAACGAATGGCATCTGTATATTCTTCTAAAAGATAAGCATTTTCTCCACCATAAAGATGATGCAGAGGATGGGAATCTAAAAATTTTTGTAGGTCATCTTTTCGAGAAATAATATGTTCACGAGTAGCAATAAAATAACCACCAGGTTTCAAAACTCTTGCTGCTTCTTGACACAGTTGTTTTAAATCCTTGGCATGATGTAATACTGCTCTACCATAAACAATATCAAATGTATTATTAGTAAATGGTAATGTTTCTCCCCATTCTTGTACAATTTGAATAGGCAAACCTGTATTTTTAAATAAATTGCGAATAGTTCCAGCACCTACTAAGTCACTAGAATCTGGTTCTAAGGACGTGACAGAACATCCAGCTTTTGCAAAGGCATAACTAGAAATTCCTCTTCCTGCTCCTATATCTAAAACTTGACCAGGGATTTTTTGTTTCAATAGTTGAGTTACAGCAAACCATTCTTCACTTTGAGCAAAGCGTTCAGCCGCAGATTCCAGTGGGTCATCATAATAGCAATATTGAACTAGTTCTTTTTGCTCAGGCTGATTTCTTAAGGATTTAACTGCTTCTTCCCAAGAATATTTAAAAGTTGAGTTCATTATTAAGCCTATTATTATAATCTATTTCCACAATTCCAAAGCCGCGATCCCTCGACTACAGGCAGCATAATCAGGATCATAATCCTTTGTACTATTAGGATTAAAGTATTTCGTATCATGAATATTAAAACCTTCAAATTTTTCACAATACTGCTTATCACTTATTTTCCAACCTCCTGATTCATAACAGTAATAGGTTTCTATCAATTTGATAGGAGCAAAAACATCAATTATTTTATCAATCAAATCAGCGTTAAATTGCTGATACCAGCCAAAATCTGTATATCGTCCGTAAGGAACTGTAATGTAAACTCTTCCTCCTGATTTTGTTACTCGCTTTATTTCAGATACAGCTTTCAGTAAATCTAGATTGTTATGTTGTTTAAATTCATCTTTAGATGAATAAATTGAATTATCCATACCAATGTGTTCAATTGTTGATATGGATACTACTTCATCAAAACAATCATTTTTGTAAGGAATATCACGCAAATCTCCAAATTGATATGAGATTCTATTTTTCCAAAAACAATTGGCTTCTGGCTCTAGTGTCATAATGGAGATTTCTTTTCTATTAAAATGTGGATGACCTAGAATGAAGTCATAATTTAGAGTTGAACCTGCATCTAGAAGTTTTCCTTGACTAGCGGCAATACGAGAAATTAACCAAGGATATTCCACTACTCTTTCATCTAAAAACTTACCATAACCTTCTGGGAGTGCTAGATTTTTTCTAAATGTTTCTATTAAACCTTCTTCGTTAATGGATTGTTTTATAAAATCTTCCTTGAATTCTGAGTATCCAGTTGACCAAGGTTTTCGACCATTTTTGATATATAAATCTATTCGTTTCTGACGATTATCAGAAGAGCGTTTTTCTGAAAATTGATTATAGACTTTCTTTATTTGATGCTTGATATTCATAATTTAATTCCTTAATAATTTTAGCTGGATTGCCAGCAACTATTACAAATGGAGGTACATCTTTAGTAACGACACTACCAGCAGCTATGATAGCACCTCTACCAATTTTTACACCTTTAAGAACTGTAGAGTTAAATCCTATCCATGAATCATCTTCTATATAAATTGGTTGGGATACAATATCAAAATCATTTGATACTGGATGTCCATGAGACATTATATGAATATAATGTTGATATCTCAATTCTGGATCAGTGGAGTGTGAATTTGTGTCGTGAATATTGACATTATGTGAAATATAAACCCGATTTCCTATGATAATTGAATCGGCAGACCAAATTCTAGATCCTTCTCCAAGGTAACAGTCTTGACCAATTGATATTCGACCTTGATGGGGAAAAACTAATAACTGACCTCTAATTGTTGAATTTGCTTTAATAACAATTAAACTAGGATCACCAGAAAAATTTTCAACTTTTGCACAAGGTAGTAGAGTTACGTTAAAATCTAAAGATGCAAATTGCCTGAAACTATTTTCTCTTTCTAAGACTTCTCCATAATTAATAATTGCAGTCAACTTCTTGTATATTTTATAACGTATTTTATTTTTTAAATTTTGCCATAGAATAGGAGGAGATAACTCTTTAACAAAGGGTTTCATGCAAATACCTTTATGATGTACTTAAATACTGAATTTATCCTGTCGTAACAAGTATTTTATGAATTTATAGCAATTTCCTATGTAATGAGATGCACTTTATTTTCAGATATAAAGTAGAAATCAAAAATCAAGAATATTAGACTGTATCTCATAACAAAGTTATCTGCTGTGATATTGTTAGAATGAAAGTTTTTAGCAATGAATAAATAGTATATCTAATGGACAGGCTGCTTTTCCAGCCAATTTAAATCTACCATCACAACTCCTGCACCCTTATACAAGGCCATATCGCTTCCTGTTTCTTCTATTTCAAAACTAATTAAAGATTGATAATGTGATAAAACCTCAGCTTTAGGAATATGTGCGCCCACATCAATTGCATAAGTATCAGACACAAGAAATTTAGCTGGTAAGCAAATTTCAGCCATATAAGAACCTTCTTTAATTTCACCCTCTAACGATGAAGAGCGATTTACACTAAAAATTGGTATACCTCCAGAGTTGTAAATTCTAATAGTTAACTCTAATCCCTTAACAAATTTAAATACAAAATACTCTAAACGAATTTTAATTGGTTCTTTAACATCAAATACAGAAGTACATTTATCGTCTAAGTTTAACAATGTAATTCGCTTAAAGTGAAAACGGGGATCTTGATTATGAGTTTCTATAGTTACATCTCCTGATAATTCAGAACCATGAATTAAATATTTACTAGTTATCCAATCAGCATTTCCTTCTTGATGTACTTTACCATTTATTAACCATATTGCACGTTGACATAGTGTGGTAACAGTAGCCATCTGATGGCTAACAAATATAACCGTTCTTCCTTCCTTCCCCACATCCTCCATTTTGCCCAAACACTTCTTCTGAAACTGTGCATCCCCCACCGCCAAAACTTCATCCACAATCAAAATCTCCGGTTCTAAATGCGCCGCCACCGCAAACGCCAACCGCACATACATCCCCGAAGAATACCGCTTCACTGGCGTATCCAGAAACTTCTCCACCTCAGCAAACGCCACAATCTCATCAAACTTCCGTTTAATCTCCTCCTTACCCATACCCAGAATAGCACCATTGAGAAATATATTCTCTCTCCCTGTCAACTCTGGATGAAAACCTGTTCCTACTTCCAATAAACTGGCAACCCTACCCTTAATTTTAATACTCCCTTTTGTCGGTTCTGTAATTCGGCTTAAAATCTTCAATAGTGTTGATTTTCCCGCCCCATTACGCCCAATAATCCCAACTCTATCACCTTGTTTAATATCAAATGAAACATCCTTTAAAGCCCAAAACTCCTCAAAAGCAGGATTTTCATTCTTAGCTTGAGGATTGATTAAACTACCAATAGACTTAACTTTATTAGTAATCACATCTCGCAAAGAAGTATAACGTTCCTGCTGCTGATGTCCAATAATATATTTTTTGCCTAGATTTTCAACGCGAATAACTGTATCAGACATAAGTATTAATTTATCAATTTGAAAATTATTGATTTGACGGCTTATATATCTCAAGATTAAGCTAAATTTAGCATTTAATTATAGAAGTAGCCAAATTACCCACCTATAGTATATTATTAGCTCACTTATAACACACTTATTTTATAAGTTGCCAGTAGTTATCCCCTATATTTGAATAGGATTTTCTCCTCAGCTTGTTTAAATTCAATATCAAATAAATCAAACACAACTTCCCTACCTAATAAAACTTCCTGGCAATCCTCATTTTGTAACCAGGCCACAGGCGCAGAAAAGGTATAATCATCAATCTGCATTTCAACTTGTCGGAGTACATATTGTACACTCCCCCCTACTCCTTCTCCATTACTCAGAACTTCTCCTTGAGAGAGGGCATATCCTAAGTCTGTGCCTAAATAAAATGTAATTAGGCTAATATCCGAACCAGAATCTACAAGCATTTCCAGGAGTTTAGAATTTTGAAAAGTTAGACAGACTTCGTATTTTGGCTGCCAATCATGTTTTTTGACTGTTCTAAAACGCACTGGGAAAAACTTCACTGGCTCAACAAATTCGTTCTCGTAGATCCGTTCAGTGATGTAGTCAGAAGATTTTAAGTTCTGAAGGTCAATTTGCTGTGTCATGATTCTATAATCTTGGTGATGAGCTATTACACCATCCTTAGTGTAAATAATCCATTCTCCACGATATTGTTTTAGTTTTCGGTAATTTGCTTTACGCCATTCTTTGGCACTATTGTATTTTTCGTTCATATTTAGCTATAGGAAAGTCAGGAGACAATTGAAATTCATGAATAACTGTATCTGATGCCCAAATTTCATCAGCTAAAGGTTTGTTAAAATCATCACTCATCCAAATTTTTCCTCCTTGAAGTCCAGCAATTCGTTTTTGGTTTTTTTGAGTTAGATTAACTTTTTCTGGTTGATATTTGTTGGCAATAAATTCAATGTAATCCAATATTTGTTGTTGATTTTTTAGGGGTAAATTTTGGATTTTTTGAATTATATTTTCAGTAATTTCTTCTGTTTGTGTAAACAGAACTACCATCCTAAATTATTTTAGTTCAATGTTATCTCTAACGGTCAATTCAGAATCAAGACATATTCTTACCTTCAATAAACTAGCAACTCGACCTTTTATAAATATTTTACCACAGGTTGGTTCTGTCATGCAATGCAACTTAATTTTTTTTAAAATTAGATTTCCCTGCGCTATTACGGCCAATAATTCCTATTCTATCCCCTTGTTTAATATCCAATGACACATCCTTTAACTATCAATTTGAAAAATATTAACTCGATGAGTTATAGATTCTCATATTAGGATAAATGATGATAAATTTATCCATAATGTTATTATGCTAAAATACCTAATAAAACTTTACCTAAATCCAGCAAGTCATCAGGAATTTTAAAAAGGTTTAGATCTTGATAGATAGTTTTTTCAATTTGATCTAATTTACCAAATTGCCACAAAGTACCAATAGTTACAGCACCATAAAATATATTTTGCTCCGTAACTTGAGATAAAGCAATTAATTCTACTGCGAGTTGAGTAAAACCTTTTGTTAAATCATCTTTTTTTGCTTCAATCACTAATAAATCATGTCTAGACTGTAATAAATAATCTAAACTTCCTTTTAAGCGATCGCTCACTCTTAACGGATATTCAATTTTTAGCTGACAGTTACAGATAGCAATAATTTCTATTAAAATGGGAGCTACTAAAGTTTCTCGTCTAGCAGTTTCACTACTTAAACTAATCAAAGGTAAAATTTTTCTCATCTTTTCTTTGACGAGTAACAGTTCATCTATAGGTTGATCTGTTTGTGGTAAAGATAACTCTGTTTTAATCAATGAATAATCAAATTCTCTTAAAATATCATCGGTTTCATAGGGTAAATCAAAGTAGGAACTAAAAGTATAAGATTGATCCTCTTGTAAGATTTTGATTTTAGGTATCATCATTTTTTGCTGATAATTTAATTATCATTGTTTTCTTAGATTATAGAATTGCTTGATACAAGCATTTACCCTGGTTTTACCAACTACACATACATCAGTATAATTATACGATATTTGGTTGCCAATTTTCATCTATAGCTTGCTCAGGAGTACAAAATACTTCTCTAGGAAAAACCTCAGCATCCAATCCAGTTTTGACTATAGTAATGTCTCTAGCATCTAGATATGTTTCTGAAAATATCTCTAACCAGAAAGGTTTAAGACTAGGATTTCTTTTTAAAAGTTTCTGAATTTGTTTTCGTTGTTCTATAATTGTACCCTTCCATCCGCGACTATTATATTCTCTTTCTTCTTGCCAATATGCTAATTTTAATAAATGCTCAAATAATACTAGCAATCGGCTTTCTAATTCATACTTTTGAGAGTTGCCCAAATCTTCTAACTCTAGGATTAAGTTTTCCCAATCTAATTGGTCTAAATTCTGATGCTGAATTTTATGAATAGTAGTTTCTATCCATTGATATAAATCTTGATGGTATAAGGTATTTAACTCTTGTTGAGAATCTAACATAATTGATTATTTAGATTACTTGTGATCATGGCAACCATTCAGGATTGAGAATTTCTGTTAAGGAATAAGGACAATTTTCAGGGAATATTTCTGGAGATAGTTCAGATTTACGAATGGCATTGTTTCTAGCTTTGATGTATATCTTGTCTAGGATTTTTGTACAATGGTTATAAAGAACTTTAGACTCCAATAATAAATCTAATTCCAGCCTAAAGTTATCAATTTCTTTTTCCCAACCTCTCCCTGACCAATGTTTTTCTGAACTCCAATAATTATACAATAGTAGATGAATTAAAAGTCTCAATAAATAACTTTCTACTTTAAGCCTTTGTTCGTTTCCCAATGCAGCAATTTCCTCAATTAAATGTTCCCAGTCAATATTTTCTAAATCCCGATTTTGTAGTTGGTTAAGGGTAATCCCTAACCATTCAGGATAATCTTGTTCATAAATCTGGTAATTTGCTTGTGTGGGTTGCATTTTACTTACTCAGCTACATCAGCTACAATTTAAATATTGATCGTTAACAGGAATCTCTATAAATTAATTTCTTGTTCTGCTAGTAACTATTTTAGCTAATTCTACTGATTTGTTTGAGATTCAACTCTAACTCTGACTTAATTAGACTCACAAATACACTAATAATTTTTTCTGGTTGATTGATATAATACTCATCTAAATCAACTATCACTAGATTACCAGTTAATTGTAAGAATACCCATTGATTACCATTCGTAACACAACCATAAATATTTTCAATATTATTTCCCTCCGATTGATTTAATTGAGCAGCAGCAATCATTTCAGCAATACATTGAGCGAATCCTTGTTTAAGATTATCATTTTTTGCCTCCACCAAAGCAATCACAGGAGATGTTACATATAACTGTTGAGATGATAGACCGATTAAGAAATCGCAAAATCCATTTAAACCTTGCTCAATATTAACATTAAAATCAATTCCTGAGAATAAACTAATTTTATTATCTAATAATCTTCTTACTTCAATTAAAACAGGTGCAATAATCATTTCTGATTTGGCTTTTTCTGTACTAATTGCTTGAGCTAAGGGAATATTATTTTGTAAGTATTTGATAAAAAAAGCATCAACTGTTAACTCGTCGAAAGCAGGGAAAACATTTGTTCTTTCTTCAATATTAATGCCAAAGATTTTAGTGATTCTTTCTAGAGTAAAGTCACTATAAGCCATTTCTTATAACCTTAATTTTGCTTATAAATTAATTCCTTGTTCTGCTATTAACTGTCTTAGTTTAGCTAATTCTGCTTCAGCTAAATCTGCCCGTTGTTTTTCTCTTTCTTCTGGTGTAGGCAACCAGTTATTATCTTGATCATACCAACGTAACCACTGTCTGGTTAATCCTTGATATTCTCCTTCCCATAATCCTAGACCTAATTCTGCTTCTTCTAACCATACCCCTAGTCCATTAATAGATAGCGGTTGATAACGGTTCATTACTAACCCAAAGCAGTGGAACTCGTTGGTATAGCGGTTGTAGACAAAATAATAGGGGATTCTCAGAATTTGCTCATATACTGTCCATTTATTGGGAGGTTGATTAATTTCCCGTAAGTTTTTACCTAAGTTTTTACCTAAGTCTTCGTTTTCTGTTCCTGGTGATATTAGTTCTACTACTACAAAGGGATATGTTCCTTCACACCAGGTAACATAACTTAATCTCAGTTCTGTTTGTTCAGAAAAACGAGATACTCCTAATACTGCAAACCAATCTGGTCTTTTATACCATTGTGTATGCTTAATATCATAGTATAAGTTTAGGTCGCTGGCTGTAAATACATTATCTTCTGCATAAGAAGGTGGACGAAAGGTACTACGCAATAATTCTGGTTGTAAAAGGTGAAATTCGTCTGGCAACCCTGGCTCCTCTGGATCTTCGCTAGGTAAATCATACATCGTTGGCAGTGTTTGTTGAGGAGGTAATGGCTCATAGCTAGGTTTGCTATACACATCACTTTGATACATTGTTAATTATCTCCTGTATTTAATCGCTGTTGCCAAGATTCAACTATCTGCTTAATTGTCTCTTCTAAGGAAATTGTCATATCCCAGTGAGGATAATGATCACGCATTTTTGTTAAATCAGAATAATAACAAATATGATCTCCAATCATAAAATCTTTCAGGTTATATTTTTTGATTTGAATAGTATATCTATCTACTTGAGAATTTGATCTTAAATCACATCGGCGAATGTCCGTTCCATCTTGCGGAAATACCAAATCCCACTTACTAATAATAAAAACACTAATCCCATGGAGAGAATAAAACCTGGCAAATACAACTGGGAGTTCCCACCCAAAATTGCCCAGCGGAAACCATCAATTACTCCTACCATTGGATTCAAGGAATATATAAACCGCCAATGCTCAGGAACAATGCTACTACTAAATCCTACTGGTGAAATATATAAACCAAATTGGACAATAAATGGCACAATAAACCGAAAATCTCGATATTGGACATTTAAGGAAGCTAACCACAAACCTGCCCCCATGGAAGCAGCAAAGGCAACAGCAATAAACAATGGTAAAGTTAAAATCCGCCAACTAGGAACAAAGTTATACCATGCCATTAAAGCCAATAAAATCATTCCAGAAATCATAAAGTCTACAAAGCTCACTACTACCGCACTTGTAGGAACTACTAATCTAGGAAAATAGACTTTAGATAGTAAGTTAGAATTTGTAATTAAACTATTACTACACTCTGAGAGTGAGTTGGAAAAGAATTGCCAAGGTAACATAGCAGAAAATACAAGAATTGGATAGGGCGCACCTTCTGAGGGTAATTTTGCCAATTGTCCAAATACTACTGTAAATACTACCATTGTCAAAAAAGGACGAATTAATGCCCATGCAATACCAATGGCTGTTTGTTTATATCTAACTAATATATCTCGCCAAGCTAGGAAATAAAATAATTCCCTATATCGCCATAAGTCTTGCCAATATTGCTTTTCTGTGCGCCCTGCTTCTATGATTAGTTCTGGCTGAGAAGTTGTTTGTTTCATGATTTTGACTTAGCTAACCTCGCTTTTACCATCACTTGAGCCAGATAAGCTCCATCTTGTCCAGATCCTCCACAAATGAGTGCTTTTTTCATATCAATTCATATTTGAAAAATCTTTCACACTGTTACCATTAAGTGTGCGGGATTGCCTGTAGGTAAACTCTCCCACGGAGGGATTACGATGGGGATCAATCACACCTGTGGCTTGTTGCCACATTTCCGCTGAAGCAAGACATAACTCATATTTGGATTTAAGTTTGTGTACATGATACCATCTTGTTTCCTGGCACTCTTGACACCAGAAAGCCTCTAACCACTCACCTTCTAAGGAAACTGTGGTTTTAGCCGCCACTAAAATCATCGCTTCTCGTCGGGCTATACCCCGCGCCTGTAGTTGTCCGGGTTTTTCGGCAAATAGCCCGTATTTTTGGCTAACACTATCTATATAACAATTATGTATAGGACAACGAATAGCTCTCCGTTGAGAACGCTTCCGATTTTTGTCACACCTTTTCTGCACTTTGGCCCCCTGATCAGTAACTAAAAAATAGATCGCAAGAAGGTTGCATGGGAGGGACTGAGATCAACATGACCATCGAAGCCCAACTCCTGATTCTAGTCTCAGATATTTAATTTTTTTAGAGCGGTTAGATTGTAGTTATATATACTCTTGGAAAATCAGGTTAATTGCTGTGGGAGCAATTTCCATCCCTAGAATAGTTTAGCACGTTGATGTATTGTTTGGCTATAATTTCTGGCGTAAAATTTGATTGCAAATATTCGCGGGCGGACTGACCCATTTTTTCTGCAATTTGGGGATGGCTACTTAATTGGAGAATAAATTCAGATAAAGCATTACTATCTCCGTTCTCAATGGCAATACCAAATTTACCATCTGCTATTAGCTCTGGCAAGTAGCAAGTTTTTGGACAAACAACTGCTATGGGTCTTCCGGCTGCTAAAGCTGGGTAGAGTTTGCTGGGAGCAACTAAACTTTCTAAACCCTCTTCTACACTGACTAATGACAAGTCACAAGCTGTCAGGGAATATGGTAATACGCTCTTTTCTTGATAGGGGAGAAAGAGAAAGTTTTTTAGTCCTAAACGAGCTACGTCTTGAATAAAGCTTTCCCTTTTGGGGCCACCACCTATACAAACAAACTGAATAGGCTGGTTTTGCAGTTGTTGAGCAGTTGCTAAAATGGTGTCTAGATCATGACACCTGCCCATATTACCAGAATAAAGAACTGTAAATTTGTTGACTAAATTATGTTTTTTGGCAAACCAGTTGTTTTCTTTGGCTATGGGGACAATGAGTTTGGGATCTCCCCAACTGTGAATCACCGAAACTTTGTCAGCTACTTCTGGACAGATGGCTATCACTCGCTCTTTCATAGCAGGACTTAGGACAATAATGCCTTGAGAACTTTGCCAAACCTTGCGGTTGATTGCTCGCCAAAATTTTACTAACCAGTGATTTTTGGCAACCACTCTCAGAGCGATCGCAATATCTGGATATAGGTCATAAATTAAACATACATAAGGAAATTTCCATAATAAATGACTAAAATATCCTGCTACTGGTAAGAATGGAGGTGCTGAAGTTAATAAGAAAACATCTGATTTGTGGGAGTTCCTGAGAATATGCAGAAAAGCCCGCAGTGTAAATAAAACTCCTCCCACAGCTTTACCACGAATTCTGCCACTCCACATCTGGGTAGACCGGGATCTACGCACGAGAACATTACCTCTTTGTTCTGATGCTGGTGCTTCAGATGTAGTAAACGCGTACCCCGGTTGTCCTGTGAATACTCTAATGGTTACTCCTTGTTTCTCTAGCTCATTCACTAATTCCTCAATCAACTGTCCTGTGGCCGCATAGTCGGGCGGGAAAAACTCTGTGATCACAGATACACTCATCCAATTACTCCCCAATTCAGATAATTGAGACCCATGAACTTGATTCAATCTATTAAAGGAAGATCTTAATGGCATCTTACTGATTAAGTTATTTGCTACCATAAACACTTTACCATATAAAACCTGATGATACACATAACTATAACATAACTATATTATTTATACACATAAATATTTTCCCGGTCTAGTGATTGTTAAATTGAGAATCTTTGTCAAAGTTTTTGGCATATACAACACTGCTTTTATTTAAAAACTACACCCAAACTCCTACAAAATTTACAGTCAAAAAACTTACAGTAAAAAAGGTTATAGGGTTTAACTTTTTTATTCTACCGTTAACCAAAGTTCTGTAAAGGTACTTGAAGCTTGAAGCTTATTTTACGTTTTTGTTCCCGAACTCCGATACAAAAAAGCTAACAGCCGACGGAACTCATAAAAACCCATATCAGCTATAGCTTTAGCTAACTTACCATTTGTTAATATTCCAGATACATTCAAATCTTCTATCCCTATCACCGCTTGGTTTTTGCTGATATAAACTGTATATTTGCTTTATTCGAGCTGATTTTTATTTTTACATAGGTGATTGTAAATTACGTTAATTAACCTTATGTATACACCTAACACTATCACGAAAACAATGCAAGTTAACTTAAAAAAAGTTAATATTTTTTGGATACTTTGATTATTCAGTATAATGTACTACCTTTTAAGACAAAATAAACCCCGTAATAAATAAGAGATAAAAATCCGCTTTTCTCCGACCTCTTTATTGTCTGCGATTTGTTAAAAAAATATTTACCAAATGATGATTCCCTCCCATTTGGCTAAGGTTTTATCACTAATTCCTGGTATTTTGCCAACATCTTTGAAAGAAGTAAATTTTTGTTGTTGTCGGGCTATAATTATTTTTTGGGCTAACTTTTTACCAACTCCGGGAAGAGTTTCTAATTCTGCTTGAGTTGCGGTATTGAGGTTAATTTTAGTCGGAGTGGAAATTGTCGAAGATGATGGTTTTTGTATTTGGGGACATTGTTTAACTTCTGCGTCTATTTTAGATTGGATATTTGCTGGTAAACCTGTTTTTATTTTACCATAGAGCCGATTAAATTCGCGCTGAAAATGATTTGCTACCGTAGGATTTTCAATGACAATTAATATTTCATCATTGCCATGATTAGCAGCTTCAGACCAATTATGTGAACCTGTAATTACAGTTTGATGGTCAATAACTGCAAATTTATGATGTAATAAATCACCTTGGGGTAAAATGGGAACTCCCACGGTAGAAATCGGATTTTTCCAAGGATGATTATCTACTTCATCTTGACAGTTATCACTTAAAGAAAATCCCATCATATCTAAAGCTTCACTGTAGGGACGATAAGCAAATTCTGGTTCAATTAAAGCCCGAATTTGGACTTTTTGATCATGCAGGTTTTCGAGGGTATTAGCAAGTTGTTGATCAGAAAATACGAATAATGCTAAATCAATGGTTTTTCTACTTGCGGATAAAGTTTGATTAATTAAACCATTACTGCTAATATTCCAGGGTTGAGTGGGAGAAATTGGGGAAAAATTAACTGTGATTTTGCTATTACCTACGATGATTGTTTTGGGTTGACGGGGAGGTTTTTGAAGTCCGAATTTACTATCTAGTTTTCCTCCTATACCGTCACCCCACATAATATTAAACTCCTGGGTGAGTAAAGTTGCTAATTCAGGACTATCAATTTTGAGTAAATTATTATTATTTCCTAAACTACTAGGATTTGTAAAATCTCCAGAGGTATCACTCAGGGTAAAATTTGCAGAAGTAATAATCACAAAACGATGATCAACAACCACAAATTTATGGTGCATTAAATTACTACCTTTTGAACCATCCGCAGTATCATCTATTGCAGGAATTTGGGCATTTTTAATAATTACTAAAGCATCTCGTTGACTAATTTCTTCTGATGTGATTTGATGATCTTGATTGAGATCAACAAATTTCTGAAAATCTTGATATTGTTCTTTTTCTCTTTTTCCTAATTTGGCTATTTCTGCGGAAGTGAAACTACTCCAAGGACGAGAATAATTACTTTCTAAAATCAACCTAATTTTTACGCCGTCTTTTTGTTTTTGTGCTAATATCTGGGCAACTTTTGGTAAACGCAACTGTTGTACAGCTATATCAATAGTAGATTTAGCTTGAGAAATAGTATCCACAATTTGCTTTTCTAAATCGTCCCCTAAGCGAGTTTTTTGACGATAGATTTCCCGATATTCGGAGGATTGAGAATTATTGAAGTAAACTTGAATTAAAGGATCTTGTGGTAATGGTGCTAAAAGCTGATTTCCTGATTTAACTCGTTCACAAATAGTCAGGGTGAATAGCAACAAAAATATACAGGAAAAATAGCGGATTTGTGGGAAAATAGACACAGCAATCTAATTAAAGTAAATTACAGGGATTTGAATACGATTTTAATATAATAATTAAATCACAATTGGCGACTTGGTGCGAAACTTTTACCTAAAAAAGACAATGAGTAAATTATTACTCCCACTCAATGATTAATTTTTATGCAAGTATATCTAGACTATAGTGCAACTACTCCCACTCGTCCAGAAGCGATCGCTATGATCCAGACAATCTTAACTCAACAGTGGGGTAATCCTTCTAGTTTACATGAATGGGGCAACCGTGGCGCCTTGGTTTTAGAAACAGCGAGAATGCAAGTTGCGGGGTTAATTAACGCTGTTCCTCAAGGGATTATTTTTACTTCTGGGGGAACGGAAGCGGACAATTTAGCGATGATGGGGGTGGCGGGGTGTTATCATGTTCCCCAGCATATAATTATTTCCAGTGTAGAACATTCGGCTATTTCTGAACCGGCGAAAATCTTAGAAAATTGGGGTTGGGAAATTACCCGTTTGGGTGTAAATCATCAAGGAAGAGTCAACCCCGAAGAGCTAAAAGCAGTATTGCGAGATAATACAGTATTGGTATCTGTGATTTATGGACAAAGTGAGGTAGGAACAGTCCAACCTATTGCTGAATTAAGTAAAATAACTGAAATACACGGTGCTTTATTTCACACTGACGCGGTGCAAGTTGCTGGACGTTTACCGATAGATGTACAGGATTTACCAATAGATTTACTAAGTATATCTAGTCATAAATTATATGGTTGTTTGGGAGCAGGGGCTTTATATGTACGTCCGGGGGTGAAATTAAAACCGTTGTTGGTTGGGGGTGGACAGGAGGCCGGACTGCGTTCAGGGACGCAAGCAACCCCAGCTATTGCTGGGTTTGGGGTAGCTGCGGAGTTAGCAGCACGGGAATTAGAGACGGAAAGGGTGAGATTAATGGAATTACGCGATCGCTTATTTGCTATTTTAGCAGATATTCCCAGTTTAATACCCACAGGAGACAGAACTAACCGATTACCCCACCATCTTAGTTTTTATTTAGCAACTGCGGACGGGGAAAAAATCAGCGGAAAAACTTTGGTACGTCAGTTAAATTTAGCAGGTATTGGTATTAGTGCTGGTGCTGCTTGTCATAGCGGAAAATTAAGCCCCAGTCCGATTTTATTAGCAATGGGATATTCTGAAAAAGCGGCTTTGGGAGGAATTAGATTAACTTTAGGAAAACAAACAACAGCAGCGGATATTGACTGGACAGCAATGGTTTTAAAACAGGTTTTACAGAGGTTGAATTAAGAATAACCAGGAAAAGTCAAAACTCTATTGCTCAAAATGTTATTCTTTGCGTGATATACATTCATAATATTCAGCAATGCAGTCAAGTCAGTTATTACCTACCCTTACCAGAACGACGCGGTGCTGAAGAACCAGAACCAGAACCAGAACCAGACTTTTTACCTCCTGCTGTTGTCCGTGACGAAGGCTGTTGAGGGGATTTTTGGGAAACAGAACGAGGACTGCGCGAAGTACCACCAGCAGGGGCTTTACGTCCGTTAGGAATGGGTTCAGCTTTAATTTCCGGGTTGACAGCAAAACCAGCGACGACTTCTTTCGGTAAACGCTGCTGAATTAGTTCCTCAATATCCGCTAATAAATGATGTTCATCAACACAGACGAGGGAAATCGCTTCACCTTCTGCTCCAGCGCGTCCAGTCCTTCCAATGCGATGTACATAATCTTCTGGTACATTCGGTAAATCATAGTTAATGACATAAGGTAATTCGCTAATATCAAGACCACGGGCGGCAATATCCGTTGCTACTAATACCTGTAATGTCCCTGCTTTGAACTTACCTAGGGCGTGGGTTCGCGCTCCTTGACTCTTATTACCGTGAATAGCCAGTGCTTGAATGCGGTCTTCACCCAACTGCTTCACTAACCTATCAGCACCATATTTAGTGCGGCTAAACACTAATACCTGATACCATTTATTTTCTCGAATTAAATGGGAAAGTAATTGTCGTTTCCGCTCCCGGTCTACATGATAAACTTTCTGTGATACTGTGGCTGCGGTGACATTCCGACGTGCTACTTCAATCATTGTCGGGTTATTTAGTAACCCCGCTGCGAGAGTTTTAATTTTATCAGAGAATGTGGCAAAAAATAACAAATTTTGCCGCTGTTTGGGTAAAAGCGAGAGAATGCGCCGGATATCATTAATAAAACCCATATCTAGCATTCGGTCCGCTTCATCTAATACCAACACTTCCACACGAGATAAATTCACAGTTCCCTGTTGAACATGATCTAGTAGTCGTCCGGGGGTTGATACTAAAATATCTACACGGGTTCTCAATTTCTGTTTTTGGGGACCAATACTGACTCCCCCAAACATGACCATGGAATTGAGATTTAAGTATTTACCATAGTCGCGGACGCTTTCTTGTACTTGTGCTGCAAGTTCTCGCGTAGGGGTAAGAATTAATGCCCGAATTGTTGAAAATCCGTTAGTATTGTTTTGAACCTTGTGAGTAGATAACTTATGTAGCAGCGGTAGAGTAAAGCTGGCGGTTTTACCAGTACCCGTTTGCGCTCCAGCTAAAATATCACCACCGGATAATACTACAGGGATAGCCTGTTTTTGAATTGGTGTAGGCTGATTATATCCTCGCTCAGTGACAGCACGGACAATTTCAGGGGACAAGCCGAGATCAGAAAAAGACATATAACTCCAGAAATAACATCGGCCTGTCGCCGGTCACGGCTTCAGTCTTAGGCGGACGAATGGTTTAAAATACTCAATGGGCAGCAAGCACCAAGACTAGGGGCAAATGCCATAATCCCCTATGATAGCAGAATTCAATAACTATAGTGAGAGAATTAAATATTCACCCAGCGACTTTGTAAGACTTTGTAAACTATGGCTGAACTACCTAAAACCCTAGAAGATGCGATCGCTCAGTCCTGTGAAGCGGTAAAATCAGCTGTAGCTGATGGTATAATGCGGATTCAAGTTGAGTTATTATTTCCAGAACTCAAATTCATGACAGTTGCAGAACAGTTTCTCCCTTTATTTACTGAATATGAATCCGGTCTAAAAGTCTTCTTTGCTGACGCGGGTGCGGCTGCTTTAGCTCGTCGTGACTGGACATCAGCAGAGTCTAACTTAGGCATTAATCTTGTACGCGAGAAAATTTTAGATATCGGTACAGGTAGGGCTGCTTCCTTAGCAGCGAAAATTCAGCCAGAAGATGAAATTTTCCTGTTTATTGCCCCAACATCGGTAGAAGTACCACAATTAGAAAAGCTGTGTGAAATTATAGGGGAACGCCCCGTAATTATGTTAACTCCCCGGTTGGAAGATTCTAGTATCGTCGGTATTGGTTACACAGCCAGGGAAACCCGTCGTCGCTTTATTAGTACCATTGAATCTTCTTACTATATCCGTGCTGTAGATGATCAATCTGCCCTATTTCGTTGCTATCCTGGACAATGGGAAGTATGGTTAGAAACAGAGGGAGAATATCAAAAAGTTGCGGAACTCCCTAAAAAACCATCTGGTGACGAATTAGACGCGATTCTTATGGGGGGACAAAAGGAAAACACCAGCGACGGGACACCTACTAAAAAACCCAGTCTATTTAAGAGTTTACAGCGGTTCATTAAAGCTTTAAGCAATTAGAATCACGTAGTGATGGGAAAATTGGTGAATACCTAATTACCCATTACCAATTACAACAACCAATTCCTCCATTATTGAATTTAAAGATGAAATTAATTTGTTCCCAAAGTGATCTCAGTAGTAATCTTTCCCTTGTCAGCCGTGCAGTTCCATCTCGACCAACCCACCCGGTACTTGCTAATATATTATTACAGGCCGATGCCCAAACTAATCAAGTTAGTTTAACAGCCTTTGATTTGAGTTTAGGTATTCGTACTAGTTTTAGTGCTGAGGTATTAGAAAGTGGGGAAATTGCTCTCCCGGCCAAACTACTTGTAGATATCACCTCTCGTTTACCAGAAGGGGAAATCACCCTTGATGATCAATCAGGGGACAGCAGTGGAGAAGGTATACTTGTAACACTAAAACCCAGAAGTGGACGTTATCAAGTGCGGGCTATGGGTGCGGAAGAATTTCCCGAATTACCCGTAATTGAAAACGCTGAAGCAATTACCCTTACCACTGCGGCACTTATTGAAGGCTTAAAAGGTTCTTTATTTGCTACTAGTTCAGATGAAACTAAGCAAGTTCTCACAGGTGTACATTTAACATTAAAACAGGATACATTAGAATTTGCGGCTACCGATGGACACCGTTTAGCAGTCCTAGAAACCACAAATGAGCGTTCTGTTGAGGGTAGCGAACAAGTAGAAGTGACAGTACCAGCGAAAGCATTACGGGAACTACAAAGGATGTTAGGGCATAATTCCGCATCTGAAGAAACAGTAGATGTATATCTTGATCACGGTCAAGTTGTATTTGCTTGGGCATTTCAACGTTTAACAAGCCGGACATTAGAAGGACAATACCCCGCTTATCGGCAATTAATCCCCCGACAATTTGAACGACAAGTAACATTAGAAAGAAAGCAATTTATCAGCACTTTAGAACGAATTGCTGTGTTAGCAGACCAGAAAAATAATATTGTCAAAGTTAGCATTGATAATGCTAATCAAGAAATTACTTTATCTTGTGAAGCGCAAGATGTAGGTAGTGGAACAGAATCAATACCGGCGCAAATTTCGGGAGAAAATATAGACATTGCTTTTAATGTTAAATATCTCATGGAAGGCTTGAAAGAACTACCATCTTCAGAAATTCAAATGCACCTAAATCAAAGTTTAACTCCAGTTATTTTCACTCCCTTGGGTGGTTTAAAAATGACTTATTTAGCTATGCCCGTACAACTGAGAAATTAGATTTTATTTGTTAGAGAACGTATGTTTATCCGTTCCCTAACTTTTTTCTAATTCCCCTTGATAATATCTACTCTTGACGAGAAAAATTTTATTGCTTTTTTCACCTTGGTACTAAAAATAATCCATGGTGCCATTGTCATTATATGATAATTATCAGTCTATTAGTCCCAAAAAATACTTAGCTTGTGCTGAAGAAACAATTATAGTTACAATAACCCTGTTCGGTGCAAATACCTTTTTGGAGTTGATAATGACATTAATAACCACAACCTCACCTCAGCCGTTGACAGACACAGAAATCAGCAAAATTAATGCATATTGGCGTGCCGCTAACTACCTTTCTGTTGGACAAATATACCTGCTTGATAATCCCTTACTGAAAGAAACCCTCAAACAAGAACACGTCAAACCCCGACTATTGGGACATTGGGGAACTACTCCAGGACTAAATTTGATTTATGCCCATTTGAACCGAGTTATAAAAAAATACGACCTCAACGCCATTTATATCGCTGGACCAGGACATGGTGGACCGGGACTTGTCGCCAATACATACCTAGAAGGAACATATAGCGAATATTACCCTAATATCTCTCAAGATGCTGAAGGAATGCAAAAATTATTTAAGCAATTTTCCTTTCCTGGTGGTATTCCTAGTCATGTCGCTCCTGAAACCCCCGGTTCTATCCACGAAGGGGGAGAATTAGGCTATGCTTTAGTTCACGCTTATGGTGCAGTATTTGACAACCCTGATTTAATTGTAGCTGCGGTTGTGGGTGACGGAGAAGCGGAAACTGGACCTTTAGCTACTAGTTGGCATTCTAACAAATTTATTAACCCTGTTACTGATGGTGCGGTGTTACCAATTCTGCATTTGAATGGTTATAAAATTGCCAACCCTACAGTATTAGCACGGATACCTGATGCAGAGTTAGAAAGTCTATTTATCGGCTATGGTTATAAACCATACTTTGTCGAAGGTGCAGATCCTACGGAAGTTCACAAACAAATGGCGGCGGTGTTAGATACAATCATTCCTGAAATCCAGGGTATTCAACTAGAAGCGCGAGTACATGGGGTTCAACAAAGACCACAATGGCCAATGATTATCCTCCGCACTCCTAAAGGTTGGACAGGTCCCAAGGAAGTAGACGGGAAGAAAACAGAAGGTTATTGGCGATCGCACCAAGTCCCTTTTAGTGATATAGCTGGTAAACCGGAACATCTGCAACTATTAGAAGATTGGCTCAAAAGCTACAAACCAGAAGAACTATTTGATACCAATGGTCAACTGATTCCCGAACTCGCAGAATTAGCTCCCCAAGGTCAGCGTCGCATGGGAGACAATCCCCACGCAAATGGCGGAATTTTGCTGCGTGATTTGAAAATGCCTGATTTTACCAACTATGCCGTAGAAGTACCTAAACCAGGAACAATTAACGCTGAAGCAACAAAAGTTACTGGTAAGTTTCTCCGCGACATCATGAAACTAAACGACGAGAGCCGTAACTTCCGCGTTTTTGGTCCTGACGAAACGGCATCAAATCGTCTAGACCCTTTATTTGAAGTGACAAATCGCGCTTGGGATGCGGAAACTCTCCCCGAAGATGACCATTTAGCTCCCGACGGTCGAGTTATGGAAATCCTCAGCGAAACCAACTGTCAAGGGTGGTTAGAGGGATATTTGTTAACAGGTCGTCATGGTTTCTTCTCCTGCTATGAAGCCTTTATTCACATCATTGATTCAATGTTCAACCAACACGCTAAATGGTTGAAAACAACCCGTCACATTACCTGGAGAAGACCAATTGCATCTTTAAATTATCTTCTCACTTCTCATGTTTGGCGGCAAGATCATAACGGTTTTTCTCACCAAGATCCGGGTTTTATTGATCATGTAATTAATAAAAAATCCGAGATCATTCGTGTTTATCTTCCCCCAGATGCGAACACCTTGCTATCAGTAACCGACCATTGTTTAAAAAGTCGTAACTATGTCAATGTCATTGTAGCAGGTAAACAACCCGCATTACAATATTTAGATATAGATTCAGCTATTAAACACACTACTAAAGGTTTAGGAATTTGGGAATGGGCTAGTAATGACCAAAACAGTGAACCAGATGTAGTTATGGCTTGTGCTGGGGATATTCCCACCTTGGAAACCTTAGCAGCAGTGGATATTTTACGTCAAAATTTCCCAGATTTAAAAGTGCGAGTTGTGAATGTTGTTGATTTAATGACACTACAACCAAAAAGCGAACATCCTCACGGTTTAAGTAATAAAGACTTTGATACAATTTTCACAACTGACAAACCAGTTATCTTTGCATTTCATGGTTATCCTTGGCTAATTCATCGTCTCACTTATCGGCATACAAATCATCAAAATATTCATGTCCGTGGTTATAAAGAAGAGGGAACAACAACCACACCTTTTGATATGGTGGTCATGAATGATCTAGATAGATTCCACTTAGTTATGGATGTCATTGACCGTGTACCAAAGTTAGGTTATCAAGCAGCTTATGTTAAGCAAAAATTGCAAGATAAGTTGATTTCACATCAGCATTATATCCAGAAACACGGTGAAGATATGCCAGAAATCCGTGATTGGACTTGGCCATATTAATAATTGAGTCATTCTGGGTTGAGTGAGATACAAAAACCCCACCCCCAACCCCCTCCCCGCAAGCAAGGAGGGGGCTATGACTGTATATCATGCAAGTGCATACCGCTATGATTACAAACAGCAATCCAAATTTCACAAACTAGACAATCATGAGATCAAGATTATGTTAGATTATACAATCAGTTTTGGCAACATATTTCAAGATTTAGGATTTGCTAATGCAGAAGAAAAACTAGCCAAAGTTAAATTAGCTTCTGTTATTGCTGATATTTTAGAACAACAACAAATCACACCTCAACAAGCCGCACAAATTTTAGGATTAGAACTTGAACAAATAAATAATTTAACTAACGGTATTCTCAAAGATTTTACAATTGAAAATTTATTAAGTTATTTAATTAAATTAGGTCAAAATGTAGAAATAATGGTAACAAATCAACAGCCAGATAAATCTCAACCCAAAATTAATGTTGTCTATCAAAAAATTGCTTAATGCTAGTTGATGTTTAATTTTTGAAAAAATCTGATATAATTAGATCAAGCCTTTAGTTATAGGTTGAGATGATCATGGAAACAATCACTAAAAAAAATATAAAAAAATATATTTATTGGCAAGACGAGGATATGTTTATCGCTTACTTAGAAGAATCTCCTGATTATTGGACTCAAGGAAATTCCTTAGAACAACTCCAGGAGAATTTATTGGACTTATATCACGAATTTGACCATAATAATATTTAAAAATGTTACAAAACTCTTAATTTTTCTTTATTGAGATTAGTAAATTTCCAAGTTGAGGTAAATCAAATATGACACAGGAATTAATAGACCTCAGAAATAGTATTTTAGAACAACGTTACAGCGATGCTTTGGCTATTGTTGATGAATTAGAGGGGATGAGTAAACAAGCCATTTTACGGAATATTCAAGCATTTTTGAGAATTTTGTTAATTCATTTGATTAAAAACAAAATAGAAGACCGATTAACTAATTCTTGGGTTGCTTCTATTCGCAATTCATTGATAGAAATTAAAAAAATAAATCTCAAAGAAAATAAAAAATCCTATTATATCAATCAAAATGAATGGGATAGTTGGTTAGAGGATGAAATTGAATTAGCAATAGCTGACGCTAGTTTAGAAGTCATGAGTGGAAAATTCAAGCGTCAGCAACTTTCCCAAATGTTAAATAAACCACAACTAATATTAACTGCAACTGAGTTAATTAACTTTACCTATAATTATCAAATTAGAGAATTACCAGATATTATTGATGATTATTTAGGTAATTTACCCGGTGGTGAAGATTGGAAGTTAGGGAAAAGGTAATCAATATGACCCAGGAATTAATAGACCTCAGAAATAGTATTTTAGAACAACGTTATAGTGATGCTTTGGCTATTGTTGATGAATTAGAGGGGATGAGTAAAAAAGCCATATTACGACAAATTAAGTCTTTTTTAAAAGTGTTGTTAATTCATTTGATTAAAAATCAAATTGAGAAAAGATTAACAAATTCTTGGGTTGCTTCTATTCGTAATTCATTAATAGAAATTCAAGATATTAATCTCAAAGAAAATCAAAAATCCTATTATATCAATCAAGATGAATGGGATAGTTGGTTAGAAGATGCAGTTGAATTAGCTATAGCTGATGCTAGTTTAGAAATAATGAATGGAAAATTGCCAAGACAACAAATTTCCCAAATGTTAAATAAACCACAATTAATATTAACTGCAACTGAGTTAATTAACCTTACCTATAATTATCAAATTAGAGAATTACCAGATATTATTGATGATTATTTAGGTAATTTACCCGGTGGTGAAGATTGGAAGTTAGGGAAAAGGTAATCAATATGACCCAGGAATTAATAGACCTCAGAAATAGTATTTTAGAACAACGTTATACCGATGCTTTAGCTATTGTTGATGAATTAGAGGGGATGAGTAAAAAAGCCATATTACGACAAATTAAGTCTTTTTTAAAAGTGTTGTTAATTCATTTGATTAAAAATCAAATTGAGAAAAGATTAACAAATTCTTGGGTTGCTTCTATTCGCAATTCATTAATAGAAATTCAAGATATTAATCTCAAAGAAAATCAAAAATCCTATTATATCAATCAAGATGAATGGGATAGTTGGTTAGAAGATGCAGTTGAATTAGCTATAGCTGATGCTAGTTTAGATGTTTTCGGTGGGATGTATAATGAATTTCAATTAGCGGAAATGGTCAATAGAGCAGAGGTAATTTCTATCGCTAGGAAATTTTTGGAATTGATTTATGTATATTCTGTTAAAGATTTACCAAAAGCTATTGCTGAACTTTTAATTCAGTTACCTGGTGGTGAAAATTGGAAGTTAGGGAAAATGTGAAATATTAATTTAATATACATACAGCAGTTACCGCTATTATAAAGTACAAATATTAGTGATAAAACTCTTGTGGTGCGGGCATCTTGCCCGCATAATACGTACCTCACTCAAGCTAAACTTGCTGTAAGACTTACTCACAATTCAGGAAGGAATTAACCACGAAGGAACGAAAAAAACGAAGATCAGAGGGTTTTAGAAATATTTTCGGTAAGTCATAACAAATATACAGATATTTCAATAATGTATCGGATCATGCAAATAACCAATGACTAATAATTAAACCTTAAAATATGCCAGTTAAATCAACTTTATGCCTTTTGTAACTGTAAGAATTAACTAAGTCGGACTAGAATTAACCCGGCCAGTTATTGCTGAAGTTCCTAATACGGGAGGTTTAATTTTGACTAAGTTAAAAGTTGGTATTAATGGATTTGGTCGTATTGGTAGACTTGTGCTACGCGCTGGTTTGAATAATCCTCATATTGAGTTTGTAGGAATTAATGATTTAGTTCCTCCCGATAATCTTGCGTATCTTCTTAAGTATGATTCTACTCACGGTAGATTAAAAAGTCAGATTGAAGCTAAAGAAGACGGTATTATTATTGACGGTCATTTTATCCCTTGTGTATCTATGCGAAATCCTGCGGAACTACCTTGGGGTAAGTTTGGTGTAGATTATGTTGTTGAATCTACGGGACTTTTTACTGATTATGCTGGGGCTGAAAATCATCTTAAAGCTGGTGCAAAACGGGTTGTAATTTCTGCACCAACAAAAGAACCGGAAAAAGTAAAAACTATGGTGATGGGTGTAAATCATCACTTGTTTGACCCCGTTAAAGATTTAATTGTCTCTAATGCTAGTTGTACTACAAATTGTTTAGCCCCTATTGCTAAGGTCATTAATGATAATTTTGGTTTAGCTGAAGGTTTAATGACTACGGTTCACGCTATGACGGCAACTCAACCTACAGTAGATGGTCCTAGTCGTAAAGATTGGCGTGGTGGACGAGGTGCGTCTCAAAATATTATTCCTTCGGCTACGGGGGCTGCTAAAGCGGTGGCTTTGGTATTACCAGAATTAAAGGGTAAATTAACTGGTATGGCTTTTAGAGTTCCTACTCCTGATGTTTCTGTAGTTGATTTAACTTTTAAAACTACTAAAGCTACTTCTTACAAAGAAATTTGTCTAGCAATGAAAAAAGCTGCGGAAGGTAATTTAATTGGTGTGTTAGGTTACACAGATGAAGAAGTAGTATCTACAGACTTTCAGGGTAATTGTCATTCTAGCATTTTTGATGCAGGAGCGGGAATTGAACTTAATTCTAATTTTTTTAAGGTTGTGTCTTGGTATGATAACGAATGGGGTTATTCTAACCGTGTTGTTGATTTAATCTTATCAATGGCGAAAAAAGAACAATTAATTTAGATAATTATTCATTGTTAATTGTTGACAATCAATTAGCATTGTTTGCCTATCCATAGTTAATTGTTGTAAATAAGGGCTTAATGGGGTGTGCTACTTTACCATTATTCCTTACACAATTATGCGTCGCACTAAAATTGTTTGTACTATCGGACCTGCTACATCTTCACCTGAAAAATTAGAAGCTATAGTCAGAGCGGGAATGAATATGGCGCGGTTAAATTTTTCTCATGGTGCTTATGATGCTCACGCTCAGGTTTTTCAAAATTTACGGCGTATTGGTAATGACTTAAACAAACCTATTGCTATAATGCAAGATTTGTGTGGTCCAAAAATTCGTTTAGGAAAATTACCACCAGAAGGGTTAATGTTAGAGCCTGGTAGTGAAGTGACATTTCTTTTACAAGAAAAGGGTGAAAGTGTTGATGAGTTACCCTTACCGCTACCAACTTTATTCGCTATGATGCGATGTGGTGAACCAATTTTAATTAATGATGGTCGAGTAAAATTAACCGTTACTAGTCGTGACGCTGATAAAATTCGCGCTCATGTTAATATTGGCGGTTTGGTTTCTTCTCATAAAGGTGTAAATTTACCCGCAACTCCTTTACCTCTAAGTTCGATTACCGAAAAAGATTTAATGGATTTGCGCTTTGGGATACAATTAGGTGTAGACTGGGTGGCGGTTTCTTTTGTACGCTCTCCTCAAGACCTCGAACCTGCACGGAGAATGATTGAGGGTGCTGGTTCAAAAATTCGTCTAATTGCTAAAATTGAGAGAGCAGAAGCAGTAGAACAGTTAGATGCTATTCTAGAAGTTGCTGACGGAATTATGATTGCTCGTGGTGATTTAGGGGTAGAAGTACCTATTTATCAAGTTCCGCTAATTCAAAAAGAAATTGCGCGTCGTTGTAATCAAGCTGGTAAACCGGTAATTACAGCTACGCAAATGCTAGAATCAATGATTAGTGCGCCAGATCCTACTCGCGCTGAAGCTACAGATGTTGCTAATTCTATTTTAGATGGCACAGATGCGGTTATGTTATCTGGAGAGACAGCCATGGGTGAATATCCTATTGCAGCAGTGCAAACGATGCACAATATTGCACTACAAACAGAAACAGCATTACAAGAGGGAAATAGACATTCTTGGGTACCGAAAGCCGGTAGTTTGACAGTGACAGAATCAGTGTCTCAAGCGGTATGTCGCATTGCTTATGAAACTGGTGCTAAAGCAATTTTGTGTAATACCACGTCGGGAAGTACAGCCAAACTGGTTTCTAAATACCGTCCCAGCACACCAATTATTGCCCTTACCTCTGATTGTACCGCCTACCGTCAATTGGCTTTATCCTGGGGTGTAGAACCCCTACTCATTCAACCTGTTCGCAATGCGGAAGAAATGTTTATTAATGTGGTAGACACAGTTGTCAATAGTGGTTTAGTTAAGGAGGGAGATAAGGTTGTGATTACCTCTGGTGTCCCCATTGGTACACCTGGAACAACCAATTTAATTAAAGTGCATTCTATTGGACAGCCAATTATGCCTTGACACCTCTAAAATGGGTAGTTGATAATTCCTAATTGGGAAATCCTAATTCCCTAATTCTCTGTTTCCTGTTCCTTGTTCCTTGACCACTGACCACTGACCACTGACTACTGACCACTGACATTGGAGTATGTTATGCCTAAGAACTTACTAGAAGCACTACGGGCAGTAACCGTTGTGGTAGCGGATACCGGAGACATTCAAGCGATTGAAAAGTTTACACCTCAAGATGCTACTACCAATCCCTCACTGATTACTGCTGCGGCGCAAATGCCGGAATATCAGGATATAGTTGACCAAACGCTGCTTAAAGCTAAAAAAGATGCTGGTGTAGGTGCTAGTCAAGCACAGGTGGTATCTCTGGCTTTTGACCGTTTGGCGGTATCCTTTGGATTAAAGATTTTGCAAATTATCCCCGGTCGTGTGTCTACAGAGGTAGATGCGCGGTTATCTTATGATACAGATGCAACTGTAGCAAAAGCCCGGAATTTGATTGGTCAGTATCAAGCCGCTGGTGTTGCCAAAGAGCGGGTTTTGATTAAGATTGCAGCTACTTGGGAAGGTATAAAAGCTGCGGAAATTTTGGAAAAAGAAGGTATTCACTGTAACTTAACTTTACTGTTTGGTCTGCATCAAGCGATCGCCTGTGCGGAAGCTGGTGTAACGTTGATTTCTCCTTTCGTTGGTCGGATTCTTGACTGGTATAAGAAGGATACAGGCCGGGATAGCTACCCGCCAGCGGAAGATCCAGGTGTATTATCTGTCACCACCATTTATAACTACTTTAAGAAGTTTGGTTATCAAACTGAGGTGATGGGTGCTAGTTTCCGTAATATGGGCGAGATTACTGAATTGGCTGGTTGCGATTTGTTAACTATTTCTCCCGGTTTGTTGGCAGAATTGCAAAATACTGTAGGGGAATTACCCAGGAAACTTGATCCGGCAAAGGTAGCGGATTTATCAATTGAGAAAATTTCCATTGATCAAGCGACTTTTGAGCAAATGCACAATGGCGATCGCATGGCTTCTGATAAACTAGCAGAAGGTATTGATGGTTTTACCAAGGCTTTGATTTCCTTGGAACAACTATTAGCTGAAAGATTGACTCGTTTGGAAAGTCAGAAAGTCACCGCTTAATCAATGTCGGTGCTTTGAAACTCCTGTAGAGATGTTCCATGGAACGTCTCTACATCTGTTTTTAGTTTTTGATGATGGTCGAATAAATCCCCCTTGAGCAAGAAATTTTCCCCCAAACGGGCTACTAGATGGTATAAATTGCCATTCAAAATCGGTACAATGAAAAAACCATCTGAGTAAAAAATTGCTACAGTGAGGGGGAATAATGAATAAGAGAGCGTTGAAGAGATTATTAACTGTAAGTGCTGTTTCTTTTTCTTGCTTATGGTTATCCACAGAAGTGTTGAATAAAGTATGGGTGCAAATCCGCACAGAAATAGAAATTTCTGCCTATATCCAACGGTTAAAGGGTAAAGATTCAACCTTTCGCTACCTTGCTGCTTCTGCTTTGGAGAGAATAGGAAAGGAAGCTGTTCCTGCTTTGATAGCAGCTTTAAAGGATGATGATCAAGACGTTCGCTCCAGTGCTGCTTCTGCTTTGGAAAGAATAGGAAAGGAAGCTGTTCCTGCTTTGATAGCAGCTTTAAAGGATAAAGATCAAAACGTTCGCTCCAGTGCTGCTTCCGCTTTGGAGAGAATAGGAAAGGAAGCTGTTTCTGCTTTGATAGCAGCTTTAAAGGATAAAGATCAAAACGTTCGCTATCGTGCTGCTTCTGCTTTGCGGAGCATAGGAAAGGAAGCTGTTCCTGCTTTGATAGCAGCTTTAAAGGATAAAGATCAAAACGTTCGCTATCGTGCTGCTTCTGCTTTGGGGAGCATAGGAAAGGAAGCTGTTCCTGCTTTGATAGCAGCTTTAAAGGATAAAGATCAAAACGTTCGCGTTCGCTCCATTGCTGCTTCTGCTTTCGAGAGAATAGGAAAGGAAGCTGTTCCTGCTTTGATAGCAGCTTTGAAGGATAATGATGAAATAGTTCGCTACCTTGCTGCTTCTGCTTTGGAGAGAATAGGAGGCGAAGCTGTTCCTGCTTTGATAGCAGCTTTAAAGGATAAAGATCAAAACGTTCGCTCCATTACTGCTTCCGCTTTGGGGAGATATACTTTGGGGAACATAACTGCTTTGGGAAGCATAGGAAAGGAAGCTGTTCCTGTTTTGATAGCAGCTTTAAAGGATAAAGATCAAAACGTTCGCTCCATTGCTGCTTCTGCTTTGGGGAGCATAGGAAAGGAAGCTGTTCCTGCTTTGATAGTAGCTTTAAAGGATGATGATCAAGACGTTCAATCCAGTGCTGCTAATGCTTTGGGGAGCATAGGAAAGGAAGCTGTTCCTGCTTTGATAGCAGCTTTGAAGGATAAAGATCAAAACGTTCGCTCTGGCGCTGCATCTGCTTTGGGGAGCATAAGAGAAGAAGCGAAAGCGGCTGTTCCTGCTTTGATAGTAGCTTTAAAGGATGATGATCAAAACGTTCGCTCTGCTGCTGCTTTTGCTTTAGGGAGCATAGGAAAGGAAGCTGTTCCTGCTTTGATAGCAGCTTTGAAGGATAATAATGATGCAATGGTTCGCTCTGGCGCTGCGTCTGCTTTGGGGAGGATAGGAAAGGAAGCGAAAGCGGCTGTTCCTGCTTTGATAGTAGCTTTAAAGGATGATGATCAAAACGTTCGCTCTGGCGCTGCATCTGCTTTGGGGAGCATAAGAGAAGAAGCGAAAGCGGCTGTTCCTGCTTTGATAGTAGCTTTAAAGGATGATGATCAAAACGTTCGCTCTGCTGCTGCTTTTGCTTTAGGGAGCATAGGAAAGGAAGCTGTTCCTGCTTTGATAGCAGCTTTGAAGGATAATAATGATGCAATGGTTCGCTCTGGCGCTGCGTCTGCTTTGGGGAGGATAGGAAAAGAGGCTGTTCCTGTTTTGATAGCAGCTTTGAAGGATAAAGATCAAAACGTTCGCTCTGGCGCTGCGTCTGCTTTGGGGAGCATAAGAGAAGAAGCGAAAGCGGCTGTTCCTGCTTTGATAATAGCTTTAAAGGATAATGATCAAGAGGTTCGCTCCAGTGCTGCTTATGCTTTAAGGGGAATAGGAAAGGAAGCAAAAGCGGCTGTTCCTGCTTTGATAATAGCCTTAAAGGATAATGATCAAGAGGTTCGCTCCAGTGCTGCTCATGCTTTGTCGGGGATAAGAGAAGAAGCGAAAGCGGCTGTTCCTGCTTTGATAATAGCTTTAAAGGATAATGATCAAGAGGTTCGCTCCAGTGCTGCTTATGCTTTGGGGGGAATAGGAAAGGAAGCAAAAGCGGCTGTTCCTGCTTTGATAATAGCCTTAAAGGATAATAATCAAGACATTCGCTCCAGTGCTGCTCATGCTTCGGGGGGAATAGGAAAGAAAGCGAAACGACGGATATCTACTCTTGTTTTGAGGGGGATGTTCGGGGATAATAATGAGTGGGTTCGCCTCAGTGCTGCTTATGCTTTGGGGGGAATAGGAAAGGAAGCGAAAGCGGCTGTTCCTGCTTTGATAGTAGCTTTAAAGGATCATGATAAATGGGTTCGCTACTATGCTACTAAAGCTTTGGGGGGAATAGGAAAGGAAGCAAAAGCGGCTGTTCCTGCTTTGATAGTAGCTTTGCAGGATCATGATCAAGAGGTTCGCCTCAGTGCTGCTTATGCTTTGGGGGGAATAGGAAAGGAAGCGAAAGCGGCCGTTCCTGCTTTGATAGTAGCTTTAAAGGATAATGATGATAAAGACTTTCGCTATCCTAAGGTTCGCTATGGTGCTGCTTCTGCTTTGGAGAGAATAGGAAAGGAAGCTGTTCCTGCTTTGATAGCAGCTTTAAAGGATTATGATCAAAACGTTCGCTCCATTGCTGCTTCTGCTTTAAGGAACATAGGAAAGGAAGCTGTTCCTGCTTTGATAGCAGCTTTAAAGGATGATGATAATGATCAAAACGTTCGCTCCATTGCTGCTTATGCTTTGGGGAGCATAGGAAAGGAAGCTGTTCCTGCTTTGATAGCAGCTTTAAAGGATGATGATCAAAACGTTCGCTCCAGTGCTGCTTCTGCTTTAGGGAACATAGGAAAGGAAGCGAAAGCGGCCATTCCTGCTTTGATAGTAGCTTTAAAGGATAATGATAATGATCAAAACGTTCGCTCCATTGCTGCTTATGCTTTGGGGAGCATAGGAAAGGAAGCTGTTCCTGCTTTGATAGCAACTTTGAAGGATCATGATAAAGACGTTCGCTCCGCTGCTGCTTTTGCTTTAGGGAACATAGGAAAGGAAGCAAATGCGGCTGTTCCTGCTTTGATAGTAGCTTTGCTGGATAATGATCAACAGGTTCGCTACTATGCTACTCAAGCTTTGAGGAGCATAGAAAAGAAATGAACTAAAAAGTAAGATCCCCGACTTCTTTTTTGATGATGTCAATAACTAATTAATGATAGAAGTCGGGGATTTAGTTTCTGTGGCTGAATACTGACGTTTAATCACCAATTATGGCTAAATTATAACTTGTGAATTTTGGCTAGATCAAAATAGTTTAAATCATTAAATATGGGGAAAATTGGAAAAAATTATAAATCAAGCTCTTGAATACAAGCGTATACTCAATATTCTTAAACTTGACTTTATCTCAACCTAGTGTAATACTGTCACTATATTTTTAGTGGGTAGCTTAATTCAAATTCATCAAAACTGAATTTGGAGCGGAGGAACCAAGTATTTGGGGCTAATCTTATGAGAGACACCTTCCAGTCTTAGCCCGTCAGCTAACTCCGTCAGCAATGGAAGGAACTCCCAAAATCTTGGCTGTAATACCAGTTATGATTGGGTCTTCCTTAATAAATTCTAGATTTTAGATTACAGATAAATCTAAAATTTAAAATTGTCATCCCCGCTTCTCATTGGTCAATTGTTTCAAGGGAGAGAAGTTAAAACTGTGAAAATTAAACCAATATTGGCACGTTTACAAAGTGCTATCGGTCGTGATGACCTAATTGAACAAATGGTTTTACTGCCAGGAACTCAAAAATCATGTTCTAAAAAAGGTTCAAAGGCGAAATCAGCTAATCTAATTGTTGCTTATAATGGTTCTCCTCAAAGTCATACAGCCTTAGATATTGCTTTTTGGATTGCCCACCAAACGACTTTAGCTACTAACTATCAAGTTACAGTTCAAGCTGTTTATGTAGTAGAAGAAAACTTGAATCATCAGTCTCTTGATATCTTCAAAGTTCCTGAAAATCAAGCTCAATTAGAATATCAATTGGGGAATATATCAAAGTCAGTTGCATTGGGATTAAATCGCTCAAAAGGAACAGCAATTTTACCGCAGTTAGCAAGAGAATCTAGAACTTCTCTCCAGGAAGCAGATAGAATTATTTGGCAAGCAAAAACTCTCGCTGAAGAATGGCAAGGTTCATTTAGTTCTCATCTGCGCTTTGGTAATGTTGCTAAAGAACTTAAAAAAGTTGTCCAATTAGAAACCGCTGATATTCTGTTTTTAGGCTGCAAATCTACGGATCATCCCATGATTGAAACATTAGGTAAAAATTTCCCTTGTGCAGTGTTAGGTATTCCCCATTGTCTTGATAAATAAGTAGGTTGGCGTTAAAAATTTTCGTTATGACAAGGGAACAGGGAACAGGGAACAGGTTTTGGGCAACTTTACTTTTCGTTACTTATGTCGGTTTTTTTCCGTTCACTTACTTAATCTCTTTTTTTAATGACTGGGAATTAAATTGAAATTATGAAAAAGTCACTTATACTTTAAGTGGCTTTTTTATCAATTCCTAACTTAAATTTGTCGCGGTAAATCAGTACAGGGCGTAAATCTGAATTTATGAAAATACTTGTCCTCAATGCCGGTTCTAGCAGCCAAAAGAGTTGTCTGTATGACATGACAACCACAATTCCTCCTCTAGCACCCCAACCCCTCTGGGAAGGGAAAATCAACTGGACTCAAGACAAAAATCAGGCGGAAATTACAGTTAAAACGGCTATCGGTGCAACTCTACAAGAAACTATTGTCAGTGATTCCCCGCAGGTACAATTTGCTTATTTGTTGTCTACTCTCATACATGGTGCAACTCAGGTAATTGATGATTTATCAGTGATTGATGTGGTAGGACATCGGGTAGTACATGGTGGTCAAGAGTACAAAGAATCTGTAATAATTACTGAAGATGTCAAACAGGCGATCGCTCGTTTATGTAATCTAGCACCAGCACACAATCCAGCCGCTTTGGCAGGTATTGAAGCTATGGAAAAAAGTTTGGGGAATATTCCTCAAGTGGCAGTTTTTGATACTGGATTTCATAGCACCTTACCAGATGCAGCCGCCATCTATCCAATCCCATATAATTTCGCAGAAAAAGGTATTCGCCGTTACGGCTTTCATGGCATTAGTCATCAGTATTGTGCTAATCGGGCTGCGGAAATTATTGGTCAAGATTTACCATCTCTGCGGATAATTACTTGTCATTTAGGTAATGGTTGTTCTTTAGCTGCCATCAAAAATGGTTGCAGTATTGATACAACCATGGGATTTACCCCCCTAGATGGTTTAATGATGGGTAGCCGCAGTGGTTCAATTGATCCAGGTATTTTAATTTATTTATGGCAACAGTATAATTACTCCAGTGAAGAATTAGATAATATGTTAAATAAACTTTCAGGATTACGAGGTATTTCTGGAATATCAAGTGATTTAAGGGATGTGATAGCCGCCAAAGAACAAGGTAATAAACGCGCCCAATTGGCTTGGGATATGTACGTACATCGCCTCCGGTCTGGTATCGGCGCGATGCTGGCTAGTTTAGCAGGACTAGATGTATTAGTTTTTACTGCTGGAGTAGGAGAAAAATCCGCAGAAATACGTTTAGCTGCTTGTGAACCCTGGGGATTTTTGGGACTGAAAATTGATTTAGAGAAAAATCAACAACAACCTATTGATATTGATATTGCTACATTTGACTCAACGGTGCGAGTTTTAGTTATAGAAACTCAAGAAGATTGGGCAATAGCGCAACAATGTTACAAATTGCTGCAATAAGCTGCAATAATATGACAATGGCACTAAGCCAGACGGTACAAACAGAATTAGATTACCAGAAAAAAATTGATGGGTTAGTGGTCAGTGGTGATTGGCCTTTCTTTGTCTGGTGGAGAATGATTACAATAGAAGTCCCACTATTCTGAAATTTTAGACTTGTGGAGGATAGAAGATCATTTGTAGCATGACAAAAGGACTATTTTGAGATATCTTAAGATAAGTTAACATAATTATCATAATGTCCTCTTCCTTAGAGAAGCTACGTATAAGCAGCAAACAAGTACAGGAGAAACAACATCGGTGAATAATAAAAAATGGAGAAATACGGGGCTGTACGCGCTCCTTTTTATAGTTGTCATTGCGCTAGGAACAGCATTTTTTGACAAACAACCTCAAAACAGAGAGACATGGCGCTACAGTCAGTTTATCCAAGAAGTTGAACGGGGTAGGGTTGAGAGAGTTAGTTTGAGTTCCGACCGCTCTACAGCCCTGGTAACACCCAAATATGACGAAAAGAAAAAGATCGTTACTTTAGTTAATGACCCTGATTTAATCAATACCCTCACAGCTAAAGGTGTTGATATTTCCGTACTACCTCAAGCAGACGAGGGATTTTGGTTTAAGGCTCTCAGCAGCTTATTCTTCCCTGTGTTGCTGCTAGTTGGTCTATTTTTCCTCCTCCGTCGCGCTCAAGGCGGTCCTGGTAGCCAGGCCATGAACTTTGGTAAATCTAAAGCCAGAGTGCAAATGGAACCCCAAACTCAAGTTACCTTTGGAGACGTGGCGGGTATTGACCAAGCCAAATTAGAACTAAACGAAGTTGTAGACTTTTTAAAGAATGCTGATCGCTTTACCGCCATTGGTGCGAAAATCCCCAAAGGTGTACTTTTAGTTGGACCTCCTGGTACTGGTAAAACCCTCCTCGCGCGGGCTGTAGCTGGAGAAGCTGGTGTTCCTTTCTTCTCAATTTCCGGTTCGGAATTTGTGGAAATGTTTGTGGGTGTGGGTGCTTCCCGTGTCCGTGATTTATTTGAACAAGCGAAAACTAATGCTCCTTGTATCGTCTTTATTGATGAAATTGACGCGGTAGGTCGTCAACGGGGCGCTGGTTTAGGTGGTGGTAATGACGAACGGGAACAAACCCTCAACCAGTTACTAACGGAAATGGATGGTTTTGAAGGTAACACTGGCATTATTATTATTGCTGCTACCAACCGTCCTGACGTATTAGACGCAGCTTTATTACGTCCCGGTCGTTTTGACCGTCAAGTAGTCGTAGACCGTCCTGACTACGCGGGAAGAAGCGAAATATTGAGAGTTCATGCCCGTGGTAAAACTTTATCTAAAGATGTAGACTTGGATAAAATCGCCCGTCGGACTCCTGGCTTTACTGGTGCTGATTTATCTAATTTACTCAATGAAGCCGCAATTTTAGCCGCTCGTCGGAATTTAACTGAAATTTCGATGGATGAAATTAATGATGCTATTGACCGCGTATTAGCAGGTCCTGAAAAGAAAGACCGGGTAATGAGCGAAAAGCGCAAAACCTTAGTAGCATACCATGAAGCAGGTCACGCCTTAGTCGGTGCTTTAATGCCTGACTATGACCCTGTCCAAAAGATTAGCATTATCCCTCGTGGTCGTGCTGGTGGTTTGACTTGGTTTACTCCTAGTGAAGACCGCATGGACACTGGTTTATATAGCCGTGCGTATCTGGAAAATCAAATGGCCGTGGCTTTAGGTGGTCGTCTCGCTGAAGAAATTATCTTTGGTGAGGAGGAAGTGACGACAGGTGCTTCTAATGATTTACAGCAAGTGGCCAGAGTAGCTAAACAAATGATAACTCGCTTTGGCATGAGCGATCGCTTGGGTCCAGTAGCCCTTGGTCGTCAACAAGGAAATATGTTCCTGGGTCGAGATATTATGTCTGAGCGCGATTTCTCGGAAGAAACTGCTGCTGCTATTGATGAAGAAGTGCGGAAGTTAGTAGATACTGCTTACAGTCGAGCTAAGGAAGTTTTACTCGATAACCGCAAGGTTTTAGATGAAATTGCTCAAATGCTAATTGAAAAGGAAACCGTAGACGCTGAGGAATTACAAGCAATTCTTGGTAATAACGATGTGAAAATGGCTGCTTTTGCGTAATTTTTCCTAAACTTTTTAAAAGGGTAATTCTGGTTTTTCTGGAATTACTCTTTTTCTTGTTCTCTTTTGCGAATTGCTAATCTATAGAACTCATATTTGATTCTTGAAAAAAATTAGGTATTGTAGGGTGCGTCATACTGCATAAATTCTCTCAATCAACAGATTTGTAATATCTGACGCACCCTAAGTATCTTTTCATAAATCAAATATTATTCCCATAGCATAATAAGTACCTAACAGCCGTTTTTGTTACCTTAATTCAACGTAATCAGTAAAACTATATGAAATTAGACTTTATAGAATATTGTCAAGATAAAGATTTGCCAAGTGAGTGGTGTTTAAATGGTTGTCAATTAGGTAATGTAAACTTGATTGTTGGCAAAAATGCTTCTGGCAAATCGAGAATGCTTAGAAGTATTAAATTTTTATCAGATTTTCTATCTGGTGAAGAAAAGCTCAGTAGACTTGATGGTAGGTTAAGAGAGTGGAAACTAACTTTTGATTCTCATAACGGAGACAATAAAAAAGTCTACATATTGAAAGTTGAGAATAGTCTAGTAATTGAAGAAAGTTACACTATTGGATCTAAATTTTATCTCATGAGAGATAAATCAGGTGAAGGCAAAATTTGGGCTAAACAATTAGAAAAAGAAATTGATTTTCAAACACCTACTAATGAAGTCGCAGCTTTCCATCGAAGAGATTCTATCCAGCATCCTTTTTTTGAAGAAGTTTACACTTGGGCAAATTTATTGAGGTATTACGAATTTGGAACAGATTTAGGCAGAAGTAGTCTTGATGCAATTAATACCGAAAGCGTTGCGATAATCAAAAAAAATATAGACTTCAACAATAAAAATCATGTAATTCGCATATTCAAATTAGGAGAAAAAGAGTTAGGAGAAAGTTTTATTGAATCTATCAAATCAGATATGTTATTTGTTGGTTACAGAATAGATGAAATTGGTACAAAAACGCCATCAACTTCGATTTTTCAAGAAGATAAATCCTATTTACCAGAGGTAAAACTGCAATATCTTTATGTTCAAGAAAGTGATTTAAAAGATGAAACTGAACAATCAATAATATCTCAAGGGATGTTTAGAGTATTATCTTTAATTATTCAAATAAACTACTCACTATTAGCTAAAAAGCCTAGTTGTATCTTAATAGATGATATTGGGGAAGGACTAGATTTTGAAAGGTCATCAGCAATGATTAAATTACTGGTTAATAAAGCAAAAACTGGTTTAGTTCAGTTAATTATGACCACTAATGATAGATTTATTATGAATGGTGTTCCTTTGGAATGTTGGTCAGTAATTGAGAGACAACCAGGATTAGCTAAACTTCATAACATACATAATTCAAAAGAAATATTTGATGATTTTAAATTTACTGGATTAAACAATTTTGACTTTTTTGCAACTCAATTCTATATAGAGGGGTTTGGTAATGAGGAGAATATAGAACAGTGAAAAAATTAGCTATTTTTGTGGAGGGTAAAACGGAACAAATTTTTGTCCAAAAGTTGCTAAAAGAAATTGCTGGCCAATTACATATTTCTAGAGAAATTAAATATAGAGAAAATAGTAACTCGGCTCAAGTAATAATGAAAGATACTGTTACTTCTGCAACAAAATTTTATGTTTTAATTTATAATTCATGCAATGATGAAACTGTTGTGTCAGATATGAGAGAACTATATAATTCTTTATCTATAGAAGGATATGAGAGAATAATAGGACTAAGAGATGTTTATCCAATACCTATAGCTGAAACATCTAAACTGCAAAGAGGTTTAAATTATTCTTTACCAAAAGGATCAATTCCTATAAATATAGTGCTTGCTGTTATGGAAGTAGAAGCATGGTTTTTAGCAGAATATAATCATTTTATCAAAATAGATACCAGTTTAACACCAGATAAAATTCAAGAAATTTTTGGTTTTAATCCTAAGAGTGATGATATGGAACAAAGACCTCATCCTGCTGATGATATAAAACAGATTTATAACTATGTAGGTAAAGGTTATAACAAGAGTGAAAAACAACTCAATAGACTTGCATCTAATTTAGATTACGAGTTTCTATATATCCACCTTGCTAATAATGTTCCTAGTCTGGGAGAATTTATTGGGTATATTGACAAATTCATGATCTCTTAGGCAGTATGCTTAGTGGTGCGGAGAGTTGATTTCCTTTTATCCTATTTGCAAAACTAAAACTTCTTCTCCTGGAGTAACTAAGGTTTTTCTTACTGGTAAAATGGCTAAAGCATTAGTTTGAGCTAAATTAATTAAGTTCCCCGAATTTAAATTACCACTTGTTTGCTGAAACTCATAAATACCATCATTTAATTTTAAATTACCCCAAATATAAGTTTCCATTTTTCCGTTAGATTTTAATTCGCAATGAGATTTCACTTTGATAAATTTACTTTCCCAACCCTGATTAATTCCTGAAAGTTTTTTAATTGTCGGTTCTACAAATCTCCAAAATGTGACTAAAGCCGAAACAGGATTTCCTGGTAAACCAAAATAAAGAGAATTAGGAAATGTAGCAAATGTTAAAGGTTTTCCTGGACGCATTTGCACAGCACAAAAATGAATTTCTGCTCCTAAAGATGTTAATATATTAGCAATATAATCATAATCACCTACGGAAACTCCACCAGAAGAAATAACTATATCACTATTATTAATTGCATAATTGATAGTCTCTGTCAACGCGCTAGGATTATCCTTAATAATTCCTAATGTTAACACTTCTGCACCCAAATTACGTACTAAAGCTGCTAAAGCATATTGATTAGAATCTACTATTTGTCCGGGTTTTAGAGTTTGTTTTGGTGTTACTAACTCATCACCGCTAGAAAAAATCGCCACCCGTGGACGACGGAAAACACTGATTTTTGGTAATTGTGCTGCGGCTAAAATCGCAATTTCCGCTGCATTGAGGGTAATTCCCGCTGGTAAAAGTTCTGTTCCTGCTTGATAAAAGTCTCCTTGTTTTCTGACAAATTCTTGGGGTTGAGGTCTAGCAAAAATAAAAACTTGATTCTCCTGTAAATTAGTTTTTTCCTGCATAATTACAGTATCTGCACCTTTTGGGATTATTGCACCAGTGAAAATTCTGGCTGCTTGTCCTGGTTTAATAGTATTTTGAGGTTGATATCCTGCGGGAATCTCTTCGACAATTTCCAAAATTGTGGGATTTTCAGAAGTGGAATGTTTCACATCTTCATAACGTACAGCAAAACCATCCATTGCGGAATTGTCCCAATGAGGAAAATCTAAAGAACTAATTACAGGAGTTGCTAAAATTCGGTGAAATGCTGTCAATAAATCCACAACTTCCAGATCATTTTCTTGATTTAAAGGTTGGACATGATTGAAAATAATCGTTTCTGCATCTTTGACTGATAACATAGTAAATAAATCTGTTATTTGATTACTTTTGATAAATTAAAAATACCGAACCAATAGGACCTAAATTCTCGACATATATTTTATTATTATAAAACAATCCTGGAGACATTCCCCCATCAAATAACATTCCTTCCTGAATTGTCCCTAAACAGTTATTTCTAGCAATTCCTGTTAAAACATTATCAAATTGATTGGGTAGTAATTCTTGATTGTTAGCAGAAACTTGAATAATAGAATTAGCTTTCACATCATTGACTAGGAAAATTACAAAACCTTTACTGGTAATCGCAACTAAAGAACGATTAGTAGCACCTTGACAAGCAAATTTTCCTAAAGCTTGACAAATATCTTTGAATTTTCCTTGATTATAAAATCTCCCATTACCCCCCACTATATTATAATTGAGAATATTTGTTCCTCTTCTTCCAGTTCCCATGGTGGCTTGACGTTGTTGAGGATTTCCTGATGATATTCCAAAGGAAGAACGTCTATTTTTAAATACTCCTGAATATTCAACACCGCGAGAAATATTTAAACCTTGAGGTTGATTTTTTGGATCTATATAGTCAGCATTAATGGCTGCAATTGGTGATTTACCATTTAATTTAGAATTACTATCAGTGATAATTTCTCGAAACTGTTTTGGTACATATTCTCTGCGAAATCTTCCCCTAGAATCCTTAGCATAAATCTGATGATCTAAACCGACATTGACTTTAAAATCTAACTTGGGAGATTGAGGATTAAAAATAATTACATGATTAATCCCTTTTTTATATCTTTCTCCATTATTATTAGTCTGAAAAAACTCAATACCAAATTGAGGATTTTTACCAGGACAGTTAACAGACTTTTTCGCTTTTGAATTAGCTATGACACCCTCTGAACCTGATATTAAAGCCGCTGTTATTGTCGCAATAGATATTAAAAATAATTTATTTGTGTTCATATTAACTCTAGATAATTTAGTTATTATCTAATCATAAGCGATCGCTTTTTGGAAATACAGTGAAAGTATTCTTCTTTTAAATCAGATAAAGCATTAATATAACCGCTAATAAACACATAGGGTGAGCAATGCCCACCCTAAACAACTAGCCTATCACTTGTGCTGAATTCTGTTTATCCAACTTGAGCATCAACACACCCAAAGGAGGTAAACACAAATCTAAGGAATAAGGACGATTATGCAAAGACCAATCATCAGTCCACTTACCACCTAAGTTACCCATGTTACTACCGCCATACTGACGGGCATCACTATTGAACAACTCGGTATAAAAACCCTGTTCTGGAACACCTATGCGATAGTGGGAATGGGGTTGGGGAGTAAAATTACAAACCACAATGATAAAATCACTGGAATTTTTGTCACGACGGATAAAAGAAACTACACTATGGCTGTTATCAGTACAGTCAATCCACTCGAACCCTGCTTGGTCAAAATCTTGACTGTATAAAGCAGGTTCAGAACGGTAAAAATAGTTAAGAGACTGGAAAAAATCTTTTAACTGTCGGTGTGGTTCATACTGTAATAAATGCCACTCTAAATCAGCCCAAACATTCCACTCACTCCATTGTGCAAATTCCATGCTCATAAACATGGTTTTCTTACCAGGGTGAGCAAACATATAAGTAAATAAACAACGGATATTAGCTAACTTTTGCCATTGATCACCCGGCATTTTACCGATCATATTACTCTTGCCATGGACGATTTCATCGTGGGACAGAGCTAACATGAAATTCTCACTGTGGTTATACCACATACTAAAGGTAATGTTGTTTTGATGGAACTGACGAAACCACGGGTCCATACTGAAGTAATCCAGCATATCGTGCATCCAGCCCATATTCCACTTTAAGTTAAAACCCAATCCCCCTGTATAGGTAGGCCAGGATACCATTGGCCAAGATGTGGATTCTTCTGCAATGGACAGTACACCAGGATAATAACTAAACAGCAGGTGATTAACTTGACGTAAAAAATCCGCAGCTTCTAAATTTTCTCTACCACCGTATTCGTTGGGCAACCATTCCCCTGCTTTCCGGCAATAATCAAGGTAGAGCATGGAAGCAACAGCATCAACGCGAATGCCGTCAATGTGGTATTTATCAAACCAGAATAGGGCATTGGCCACCAAGAAATTACGGACTTCATGACGATTGTAGTTAAATACTAAAGTCCCCCATTCCTTATGTTCACCTTTGCGGGAATCAGCGTGTTCATACAAGTGACTACCATCAAAGAAGGCTAAACCATGACCATCTTTAGGGAAGTGACCAGGAACCCAGTCTACAATTACACCGATGCCATTTTTATGACATTCATCCACAAAATACATAAAGTCTTCGGGAGTACCAAAGCGGGATGTAGGCGCAAAGTAACCAGTTACTTGATAACCCCAAGAACCATCAAAAGGGTGTTCGGCAATGGGTAGAAGTTCTAAGTGGGTATATCCTAATTCCTTGACGTAGGGAATGAGTTTAGCTGCTAATTCCCGATAAGTCAGAAACCGGGCGCCGGTTTTTAGTTCGGAAACCACAACTACAGCTTCATTTTCCCCATTGGGTAATTTGGCTGGTTCAGCACTAGCAGCGTGTAACCAAGACCCTAAATGGACTTCGTACACGGAAATAGGTTGGCTGAGGGGGTCAGTATGTCGGCGCTTTTCTATCCAGTCTTCGTCATTCCAGGTGTAGGAATTTAAGTCTGTAACAATAGATGCTGTTTTCGGACGTGGTTCTTGCTGAAAACCGTAGGGATCAGATTTTTCGTAAATATGTCCTTCAAAATTTTTGATTTCGTATTTGTAATGTTCTCCTACACCGATTTCGGGAATAAATAATTCCCAAACCCCTGTGTGTCCTTTCCGCATTTGGTGTTTGCGTCCATCCCACAGGTTAAAATCTCCTAATACAGAGACGTTGCGGGCATTGGGTGCCCAAACCGCAAAATAAACGCCTTTAATACCATCTACTTCTGTAGTATGCGCTCCCAATTTCTCATAAATGCGGTGATGATTGCCTTCACTAAATAAATGCAGATCAAATTCTGTTAAGTGGGCAGAACGGAAGGCATAAGGATCATTCACAACCCGCTCATGTTCCCCTTCTTTAATCCGTAACTGATAATTTTTCAGTTCTGCGGTTTCAATGGTACATTCAAAAAAGTGAGGATCATGCACTGTGTCCATTGGGTATTCTTTCCGCTCTTCTGGAACTACCACCCATACAGCACTGGCATTTGGTAGGTATGCTCGCACTGCCCAAACAGTTTTACCATTTTGCTCGATGAGATGAGAACCCAGGATTTCAAACGGATCATGATGTTGATTGTGAACGATGCGATTAACCTGTTCAGGGGCGACCGTGGTTATGGACATGAAGCTACCTATGTGATATACGATGATTAGCTAAATCTACTTTTTATCTCTTTATATTCTCGCATCTTTAGTCATTAGTCATTAGTCATTGATTATTGATCATAAATATTACTTATTGTTTATCCCTTTTCTTCACTAAATATTTAAAAATGGGAAAATTTGTAATAATACCTTCCGTATTTGTAACAGAAAAAATTGATCGCGGATGGTAGCATTTAACCGTGGTGGCGGACTAATTTCCATTTGTGCTTCTAATTGGGCATATTCGGCCGGCGTAACCACTTTACCATCAATGGGCGATCGCGCTGCTAAAATAATTTCTGTTCGCAATATCTCCTCTGGTATATCTTCTTGTGGTGGTAATGCCATTACCGTTTGACCATAATGACCTACTAAAACGACCAAAACACTAGTAGTAACACTCAGAATAAAAAAAAGTATGGGTTTCATCTATCAAACCTTCCGAATCCTGCTTTAATTTCTAAAGTCCTGGTGGTAATGGTTCAGAGCATAATTGGTGGATATTGATAATGCGTGCAAAAACCTGCGGATATTGCTGACGATAATCAGGAATTAGTGCTAAAGGACTCAACAAAGCTGCTGCGGCAATATCAGCTATACTCAAACGGCCACCCACTAAATAATCGCTATTTTGCCAATACATAGATAATACTGACAAAGCATTGGCGAGTCTTTTTTGAGCTAATTCAACAGTAGTATCATTAATACCATATTGTTGTCTAACTATTTTAATCACCATTTGGCTAAATAGTGATGGGTCAATTGCTTTACCCTCACCAGCGCGAAATTGATAATATACAAACCTAGTAGCCGTACCTATGCTTTCATCTAACCAATCTTCTAACATCGCAGCTTGACTTTGCTCTGCTAAATCGGTTAAAAATAGAGGAGGTTCAGGTTGATAACTTTCTAAAAATTTGCAAATTTCCGTAGAGTCAGCAATAGCTTCAGGTTGTCCTATAATTTGGGGTAATAGAACAGGTAGCGTCGTTAACCCAGTTAACGACTTTACCTTCAAGATATGTAGCCCTGGGGTGAGATCTTCAGTTTGATAACTAATTCCCTTATAACCCAAGGCTAACCGAGCTTTGCGACAATAATGGGATGTACTAAATTGCAGTAGCAACATACATTGACATTATTCTGATTACTGGCAAAACCAACAAGAAGAACTTACTCTGGGCAAGAATTAAATCCAGCCCAGGAGTTAAGACTCACAATCCTATACTAAGGTTTTTTGGGAGTCGCTGTAGGAGATGTTGTCGCTGTGGGAGATGTTGTCGCTTTAGGGGTAGCACCACTATCTGCTGGTTCACCACCCGCTGTTGCTGCTGGAGAACTAGGAGTAGCGGTTGGTCCACCGCCACCTTCACAAGCTCCAAGCATGGTAGCAAGACTTAACATAAGAGCCAAACCAAAAACTTTTGTCTTCATAACTCCTCTTTCACCAATTGTGGGCATAAAATATTTCGCCTGTTGAATAAGATACCTTATTTATTGATTTTTTTTAACGGCTTTCTCATTACATATTTCAACCTATTATGTTTCGTAACACTTCTGTGGGTTATATGTAATACGAACTAATCGTAATTTTTGCCTTCCTCAAGGTTAGAATAGCTCCAACTTGATCTAGAAATGTAACTTTAGGCAAGATATCATCATCATCGAAGATAGAGTATTTACCATTAGAAAAATTATGGTTCTTGAACGTAAATCAGCCGTTTTGGCAAAAAATACTTGGTTCTGGCGCAACTCTCCTTTGTTAAATAGACGACGTTCTCGGAGTCTTGATAAAAAAATACAGAGTTCCTCCCGACTTGCTAGGGAAGCGACAGCACTCAAATCCCCCGTTACTCAGGATAGTTGGCTCAACTTTTCCGTATTTGGCAGAAATAATACAGCAATCCGAGAACGACGTAAAAAACCCATTGCTTATACCCAAGAGCAATCAAGTACCAGTTTACATGACATTAGTGATACTGGAACTATACCTGTATGGTTGCTACGTCTATATAAAGTCAATCGCTATTCGTCAGTTTTAGCATTTGTATTAGTGGTAGCGGCATTAATAGTTTATGGTTGGACAGTATATTCCCAAGAGCTTTGGAGTCAGTCTTACCGCAAATTTAAAAACCTACAACGTCATGAGCGACAGTTAAATACTGCTAATGCAACACTGACTAGCAAGATGGCACAAGAGGCAGAAAAGCCTGATACGGAATTGGTATCACCCACCTCTGAGAAAACAATTTTTTTACCACCGAAATTTAGTAATTATCCTCAGTCGTCATTATCAACTTCCCAACCAGACCCACAACCAGAACCTCCATCTCCACTGGGATATTAAAATAATTAATAATTGATACAGCATTGATGTAAAATCTGCTGTAATTGTCTATTGTTAATTGTTAATTATCAAACATAAGTTATGGCAATGCGAAAGCTATCAAGTCAAAAAAAATTCGGAAATTTACGTAATTTAGTATTCAGACGGGAACGAAAGTTCTTTAAACAACCCCCACCGGTAAATATTGCTCCGAAAATACCAGAAAACAGCCCCAACACCAAATTACGACTGTTAGCTGTATGGGGTGTGTTAATGATTGCTATGGTAGGGTTAGCATTGAACTTATATCAGCTACAAATTGTTCAGGGAAAAAAATTGACTCAGAGGGCGCGAAATCAGCAAATGGTCAATTTACGCCTGTACATTCCTCGTCGTCCAGTGGCAGATAGAAATAATAATGTGTTAGCTATTGACCGCCCCGTATATAATTTATATGCCCATCCCAAATTATTTGATTATTCTCAGGAGAAAATTGCCGAAAAAATAGGTCTGATTATTGGTAAAAATAAGGACGAACTAGTTAAAATATTCCAAAGTAAAAGTAGTGGTATTTTATTAGCTTCTGGTGTATCCGAGGAAATTTCTGATAAATTGATATCATTACGTTTAAATGGGTTTGAGTTTATTCAAAAATACTCCCGATTTTATCCCCAAGATGATTTGGCGGCAGATGTGATAGGCTATGTTAATCTTGACCGTCGTGGCCAAGCCGGTGTAGAATACAGTCAGGAGAAGTTGCTAGAACGCCCTGGACAAACGGTGCGAATGAGTAAGACTGGTAATGGGTCATTAATGCCAGATTACGCGACTCAGGGACTACTGCATTTTGATGATTTGAAACTGCAATTAACTATTGATAGCCGTCTACAACGGGCAGCGCGTACGGCTTTAAAACAACAGATGACTAAGTTTAAAGCCAAACGAGGTGCAGTAATTGTCATGGATGCACTTGATGGTTCTTTGCTGGCTTTGGTTTCTCAGCCTACTTATAATCCCAATGAGTATGCTAAGTCTGATATTTCCTTATTTAAAAACTGGACTGTAGCTGATCTTTATGAACCGGGATCAACATTTAAACCTGTAAATGTGGCGATCGCTTTAGAAAATGGTATCATTAAACCAGATGATATATTTGAAGATCCTGGTTCTATCCAAATTGGTACACATACTATCAAAAATGCCGAAAAAACTGGTTATCGTCAATTGACTATTCCTCAAATTTTACAAACTTCTAGTAATATTGGCATGGTAAGAATGATGCAACGATTAAAACCATCCATATACTACAATTGGCTAGAACGTTTAGGACTAGGACAAAAAGTTAAAACAGATTTACCTTTTGAAGTCAGCGGTCAATTAAAAAATCAAGAAAAATTTATCTCTTCAGCTATTGAACCAGCAACTACATCTTTTGGACAAGGCTTTTCTCTGACTCCCTTACAATTGGTACAACTGCACGGAGCATTAGCTAATGGTGGTAAATTAGTTACACCTCATGTAGTTCGAGGACTAATTGACAGTCAAGAACAGATACACTATTCAGTTAATCTCCCAGAACCAAGACAAGTTTTTTCACCCACAATTACTCATCATGTTGTAGAAATGATGGAAACAGTAATTAATGAAGGTTCTGGTAAAGCGGCGAGAATTTCAGGATATCGTATTGGTGGAAAAACGGGAACAGCCCAAAAAGCCAGTCCTAATGGTGGATATATTAAAGGTGCGCGAATTACTAGTTTTGTCGCTATTTTACCTGTGGAATCTCCCCGTTATGTGGTTTTTGCAATTGTAGACGAACCCAAGGGAGAAAATGCCTATGGTTCTACAGTAGCTGCACCCATTGCTAAAACTGTTATGGAAACACTAATTCCCATTGAAAAAATTCCCCCTAGCACCCTAGAGAAGAATTAAAAATGTAGTATTGCTAATTACAGCAGTTTTCATCTTTGTGATAATTTGTGATAGGTCTCCTTGAGAGTTAATTCAATTGAACCTAAATTTTCAAATAACTGAATTAATTCATGGGATTTTGTTTTTTGCTCTGATAAAATGACTTTTAGTGGGGCTAAAAATTCAACGTCCGAATCATCTTTAAGGGCAATTTCCGCAGTTTGTAAAAGTTTGGTAGAATTAAGGAAAATATCTTCATTTTCAAAGCCATATTTTGCCGAAATTTGATGTAAGTTAGTATCAGGTATAATGGCTCTGCCTGGTAAAGTTTCATCTAATACTAAACCTTTTAATAAAGCTAATAAACCTGCATAAATAGCAAAATTATCACAACTATCACAGGCTTTAAATTCTATCCGTCCCACTTCTGAAGGAATGCGGGCAATTTTTGTTAATGAGGGAACACTTTTGATTATTTCTTCTGCTGTTTCCACAAAAACTAATGCTGCTGATCTTTTTCCAGTTCTGATAAATGTCCTCACTGATAAACCTGTCCATAAATCACCATCATAAAAAGGGGAACTATAACTAAAAGGAATGATATAAGGACTGTAATAGGTCAACTTTTTACCAATATCAATTAACTTTTCAGTAGACAAATTTTCCCAGGAAATATTCAAATCTGGTCCATAAGAAACCATGTAAATATGAGCAGTTTGTTCATCTGGATAAGCTTGTAATTGTCTAATTTCAAAATCATTTAATGGAGGTTCTGGCTGAAATACGCAAGTATAGGGGTTAAAACTGGCTAGAACTGGCGAAAAACCAAAATTAGCAGCAACTTCACAGAGTAAATTAAAACTGGCTGTTAATTCATCAATTGCGCCTTGAATAGTAGAATGGATAGTGGTTCTAATTTCAATCCCTTTAGCTAAACAGTCAATTACTTCTTCAGACTCGCTAAATCTTTCAAATCCTTCAATATACCAACGCTTTTTCTTAATTCCAGCATCACCAACTCTTAATTGTGGGTAGTCAGTGGCATAAATGGGTAATCTATCAATAATTTGCTGAAAATCGGCAAATTTTGTATTATGGAAATCGGCGAATTTTCCTTGATGATTAAGAAAAGCCACTTCATGTTCAATACCAAAAGAAAACATACTTTACACCTGATTTATTATAAATATAACCAATTATACCCATAATTTATGCCGTTGCGAATAATATGAAAGCAGGACTAGAACTTTAAATCCCTGATTTCTCAAAGAAATCAAGGACATGAGTAATTATTGTCTATTTCAAGATAGCTGAATATTGACTAAGAAAATTTTGAGGCGTGAGTTATGATGATCAGTGTTGCTCAAACTCCTTACAGTAGTGAACAAATTATTGCTTGGTTGCGTGGATTACTGACAATTGCTTGGGCAGATGGTAATTTTGATGCTCAAGAACAGGAATTAATTACTAATCTGACCAAAAATGAATTAACCCCTACGGTGGAATGGGATAGCCTAGAAATAATTGGAGTTGATGAATTAGCGGCTATATTGGGTAAAGGTACACCCATAGCGGAAAATTTTTTGCGGACAGCGGTAATGGTAGCGATCGCTGATGGTATATACTCTCCTAGTGAAGATGATCTACTTCAGCAATTATGTCAAAAATTAGAACTGCAAGAAAATTTACTCACAGCCTTACGTCATACCCTAGAGGATAGCACACAAACCCAAGATTCCCCACCGGCTGGACTTCAACCCCCCCCAACATCTGATGTTTTAAATCCCTTGCGTCAATGGTTAGACGGGTTAGATATTCAAGATCCCAGAGTAGCGCGGTTTTTGTGTAAAATGATTCCTTCCCAATGTCCCTTTGAAAGAGATGTAACTTTATTTGGCCGGAAAATAGTTCATATTCCCCCACTTTGTAAAATTAACCCCCTTTATGAACAAATGGTAGGTTTACGCTTCCGCGCTCTTTCATACTTAGCAGATGACTGTGGTGAGGATATTACACCTTATATTTAAAGTTAATAGCATTTCCCATCCTCATAGGTACAAAATAGGTACAAAAATAGAGAAGTTCACCGCAGATAAAAGCAGATAATTTTGTACCTCAGTGGACTAGAAAATGGTATATTACCGAATTACCGAAAAATATATTGGTAATTTTTCAAAAAGAAAATGACAACTGACAACTGACTAATTATGCAATTTATAGACCAATCAGTAATTGAAGTAGAAGCAGGTAAAGGAGGTGATGGTATTGTCGCTTTCCGCAGAGAAAAATATGTACCCGCAGGGGGTCCTTCTGGAGGAAATGGGGGCAAAGGTGGTTCAGTAATTTTTGTGGCTGATACCAACCTCCAAACCTTACTAGATTTTCGATATAAACATCTGTTTAAAGCCGAGGACGGAGAACGCGGTGGTCCAAATAATTGCACTGGAGCAGGGGGGAAAGATCTAATTATCGAAGTTCCCTGTGGTACTGCTGTTTATGATGCGGTAACAAGTGTTTTACTATGCGATATAGTTGAACCTGGACAAGTTTTTCGAGTTGCAGAAGGTGGAAAAGGTGGACTGGGAAATCAACATTTTTTAAGTAACCGTAACCGCGTTCCCGAATATGCACTTCCTGGTTTAGAAGGTGAAAAAAAGGTATTACGTTTAGAGTTGAAACTGTTAGCAGAAGTGGGAATTATTGGTTTACCAAATGCTGGTAAATCTACATTAATTTCTTCTTTATCGGCTGCGCGTCCCAAAATAGCCGATTATCCATTTACTACTTTAATTCCTAATTTGGGTGTAGTCAAAAAACCCACGGGTGATGGTACGGTTTTCGCCGATATTCCTGGTTTAATTGCGGGTGCTTCCCATGGAGCGGGTTTAGGTCATGATTTCCTACGTCACATTGAACGGACAAGGGTTTTATTACACTTAATTGACGCGACAAGTGAAGATGTCATTGCTGATTATCATACCATTCAAGAAGAACTTAAAGCCTATGGACGAGGTTTAGCTAAACGTCCGCAGATTTTAGCTTTGAATAAAATAGATGCTGTTGATAGGGAAACCGTTGATTTGCAAGCTTTAGCTACACAATTAAATCATCTGGCCTTAGCCCCAGTTTTCATAATTTCGGCGGTAACTCGCACTGGTTTAGATCCTATGATGCAGGAAATTTGGCGGATTTTAGATGAGATTAATGTGTTGGCAGCCCAGGAAGTTGCGGTTTAATTGGTGGCTTGATTTTGTTAAGTAAAGTCACAAATATTGTGTTAACTGACTCAAAATGTAGGAATTAGTTTTACACTAATTCGGGTATCTAGTTTGAGAGTTCCAGAAATACTGGAACTTCTCGGCGTTTAGTGAATAAAATTATCATTTTTACTAAAACTAACATCCAAACAACTCCTAGAAATTGCTAAAATAGGAGTAGAAAAAGCCATCGAAACAGATGAAACCACAGTTACAGATTGGATAAACGAACAACTTGCAGCCTTGGGAGTTGAAATATCATGACTATTGCACAAGAAACACTCTACTATTCACCCGCAGAATATCTAGAACTAGAAGTAAATTCAGATATACGACATGAATATATTAATGGATTAATTATACATAAGACAGGTGGAACACCAGATCACAACCAACTTGCTGGCAATTTTTATGCCATACTAAATTTTGCTCTTAAACGTCAACCCTATCAAGTTTTTGTTACAGACCAACGGCTTTAGCTGCTATTGCTTGTCAAATTTTGCTGGAAGATATCTATGATCAAGTAGATTTTGAGGTGAAAGAATGAATTTATTACAGAATTTGGACAGGCAAGATGCCCGTCCCACAAGAGTTTTATTTAGACTTTAATAAACCAGCGTTTCTGATACATCAAAACAGCAACACTATACCAAAATAACAGGGTAACAAGTGCAAATAAAAATGAACCGTTGAAATTTCCCGCCCAAGATGCAAAAATATTTTGATAAATCCAATTATAGATACTAATGGCATTTTCACCTGTACCAATTTGGGTTTTCACTGTAATTTTAATTAGAATTACCGAAGCCACAAAAAGAGCGATCGCATTTAGTCCCATAATTTCCAAAGGTTTACTCCAGCGTTTAATTAATCTCACTTCTATCAACTCATAACAAGCTGCTAATAACATTAATGCCCAACCAGTGGTAAATAAAACATAGGAACTCGTCCAAATTTTCTTATTAATGGGAAATGCCACATCCCAAATAATTGCAATTACTAAACAACACAAACCAAATAATACTAAATCCATGCTAGTTTGGGAATTAGCCTGTTTTTTATCTTTGAGCCATTGTCCAGTAAAATACCCAGCTAAAACGCTAACTATGGCTGGAATAGTGCTAAAAAGTCCTTCAGGATCTCCCATAAAATTAAATCCATCACCTTTATATAAATGTGCTTTGGGAATAATTAATCTATCAATAAACGCACCAAAATTACCTTCCCTCGTCAGCACTCCTGCACCATAATTAGGAACAGGAATATACATCATTATCAGCCAATAACCAATTAGTAATCCTCCTGCTACTAGCCATTGATTTTTCTGAGGTAATTTTAAAACTATCAAAGATGCAAATAGATAAGTTAAAGCAATTCGTTGTAATATCCCCATCAAGCGTATACTACTTAAATCAAATGTCCAAATACCTTGATTCCAAAAACCATTTAACAGTAAACCCAAAATAAATAAAATAGCAGCCCGACGGAGAATGTGTAAGTAAACTGCTTTGTTAGGTTTGTTCTCTGCTGTATATTTTGACAGAGAAAAAGTCATTGCTACACCAACAATGAATAAAAAGAAAGGAAATATTAAATCGGTGGGTGTACAACCGTGCCATTGTGCATGACTCAGGGAACGATAAACATCATCAGCGACTCCTGCCATATTAGCAAGAATCATCGCTGCAATGGTAATACCACGAAACACATCAAGTGAACTCAGACGCATAGACAGAATATCTTATTAGGTGACAGGTGCTACGCCACGGGGATAGGTGACAGGGAACAGCTTTTTAAGTAGGGTGTGTTAGCGACTAGTAACGCACCATTTTAAATCATTGACATCATCAAAAAATCCCCCTCCTCATCCTGTACATCCTTTCATCAGTTGACAGGGAACAGCCAACAAAATGCAAAAAAAACCGCGAAAAATTTTATTTTCAGGTGTTGACAAAGGATTTGAAATATGTTATCCTTATCTTGATAAGGAAGAACTATCTTAAATTATTTATAGTAGGGTGTGTTAGCGACAGCGTAACGCACCATTTTAAATCATTGACATCATCAAAAAATCCTCATCTTCATCCTGTACATCCTTTCATCAGTTGACAGGGAACAGCCAACAAAATGCAAAAAAAACCGCGAAAAATTTTATTTTTAGGTATTGACAAAGGATTTAAAAAATGTTATCCTTATCTTGATAAGGAAGAACTATCTTGCATTTATTTAGCTTGTGGTTGCTAGTTAACCTAGGCTACAGTAATCATAACACCTTCACTTTCATTGCCTAATCTATCCACAGCGCAGACAGCATAAGTACCGGGTGTAACCGTCGCAAAGGTAGTACCAGCGGATAAAATGCGTTTAATTGTCCAATTCGGACCAATTTGAACATACAGAGTCCAAGCACGCACAGGCCGATTATCTCCTGGTTGCCAGTTTAATTTACCATCAACAAACTTGAGATTTTTAGGCGGTATCGGTGTTGCAGAACCTTTCCATGACATACTAGGAACGAGGGCAGGTGTGGGATAATAGGTTTTAAACTCATCACTGATGCCTTGACGATTTTCCTGAATGCCAGTCATACTAAAAAAGATATTACCCAAAGACAAATTAGCCGCTAAATTCCGAGAAATCTGAATTTGCTTGGCAATTTCGCTGTTTTTCCAGGCTTTACCATCCAATTGTCCTAGATTGTTACCGGCATAAACATGACGCTGGCTACTATTAATTTTAGTCCACCATTGCAGCAGTGCCTCGTAGCTTTGTTTTGTTTGGTCAGTACGCCAGTAGAGTTGAGGCGCAATATAATCTATCCAACCTTGCTGTAACCATTTTTTAGAATCAGCATAAAGGACATTATAGGCATCTAAACCAACAATCCCCGCAGGTTCTCCAGAACGATAGATACCAAAAGGACTAATACCAAATTTCACATCAGGTTTGGTGGCTTTAATTCCCTGAGAAAGTCGCAATACCATTTGATTAACGTTTTCTCGTCGCCAATCTTCTAAACTGAGTTTACCACCTTTAGCTTGATAAGCTGCGTAGGTTTTATGATCGGGAAAAGGTTTACCAGATATGGGATAGGGGTAAAAATAATCATCTAGATGAATAGCATCTACATCATAACGCCGGACAACATCAATAATCACATTGTAGGCCCTGTCTTGAACAATTTTTGCCCCTGGGTCCATCCATAGTTGAGTACCCCATTGATAAACAACTTCTGGGTTAGTCACCGCAATGTGGGGACGGACAGGAGAAACTTGACTATTGGCTCTAGCGCGATAAGGATTGAACCAAGCGTGTAATTCAATATTGCGTAAATGACATTGAGCGATCGCAAATTCCAAAGGATCGTAAAATGGTGTTGGTGCTTTTCCCTGAGTTCCTGTAATCCAAGCACTCCAAGGTTCTAATTCAGAAGCATATAAAGCATCACCTTCTGGTCGTACCTGCAAAACTAAAGCATTAAAATTCAAAGATTGCAACTGTTTAATAATCGCTAATAACTCTGCTTTTTGCTCTTCAACAGTCAGTCCCGGTTTAGAAGGCCAGTCACTATTCCACACAGACGCTACCCAAGCACCTCGGAACTCACGCCGATGACTTACCTTGACAGTCTTAGTATTAGAGACTGGAGATAAAGGTGGAGATGGAGATAAAGCCCCAGGCACAACAATATAAGCAGAAGGAATTTTTTCCGCCTTGCCCAAATATACTAACCCTTGATAAACTACCGCCGCTACATCCGCGCGAGTAGCCGCTGTTTTATAATTAAGGATTTTGACATTGGGATAATTTACTACCCAACCAACGCGAGTCGCTACAGCTATCTGATTAATTCCATAGTAGGGAATTAAAGACCCATCTTGATAAATTTCCGCTAGTTTACTCACTAGGTCTAAACCAACTTGAGCAGCAATTCCCAAGCCATTGACCATGGCTACTAAAACATCACCTTTAAAAATATTTTCATCTATGCCAAACCGCTTATTTGGATACCCTGTCAAGAATCCACTTTCATAAACTTTTTTAATCGCCTTTATCCCCCAATGGGTATCAGGAACATCAACAAAACCCGCATATTCACGTTTCACTGCTGGGGAAAAAACAGCAGCGATGATAGCCGCAAACTCAGCCCGAGTCACAGGGTTATTAGGGCGGAAAGTTCCATCAGGATACCCTTTGAGAATCCCCCTTGCGGCTAAGGCCTCAATGAATACCCTCGACCAATGACTTTGAATATCGGAAAATGTTATAGGAGTAGATACCATATTTCTGCAGATAGTTACATCCTTTATTAATGTAGCAATATTTAAGCCATAGCTACTAAATTTTTAATCCAGTCAGATATATAAGTTTTTTAAATATCCCTTTAGGAAAAAAATCGCCTCCCTATGTTTATTGAGAATATAGCTGGTTGATTCTCAAGATTATTGAGAATATGGTCAATAAGCTAACGAGTTTACTAGGGTATTGACATCTCCATATTTTGTGGTAATATCATAGTGTATCATCTGAAAGTTTTTATATCTAAAATATATACTGAGAATAATCATTACTAAGTTATAGGCTCAAAATCCAGACAATAAATTCTGTGTTAGGTAAAAGCCAACCATTGAGAATATAAAGTTTTATTTTGTTAACCTGATTAAGTATAATACATGGTAAACTAATCATAATTTGGCAAATATTACCAAATAAGATAAATAACATAACTTATTAGTAATTCAGAGGTAACCAGGAAATCTGCAATCTGAGGATTATGTAAATGCTGCTATATCTAAGAATTGAAAACTTTGCCTTAATTGATCATTTAGAATTAGATTTTGGGGCAGGTTTGAATGTATTAACAGGGGAAACCGGGGCAGGAAAATCAATTATACTAGATGCCATTGATGCAGTTTTGGGTGGTAAAGTCTCTAGTCGAGTCATTCGCACTGGTACAAATCGAACAATGGTAGAAGCAACTTTTAGCGTCACCCCACCCCTAGCTGCTTGGTTAAGTGAACAAGAAATTGATTTAATAGATGATAATGCTGTGATCATCAGTCGAGAAATTGCCACCACCACTAGTAATATTCGCAGTAGATCACGGGTGAATGGAGTCCTGGTAAATCGTCAATTAATGGGAGGATTGCGAGATCATTTAGTAGAAATAACAGCACAAGGACAAACTGTAAAAGTAGGACAATCGGCTCAAGTTCGAGATTGGTTAGATTTATATGGTGGTGATTTATTGTTACAAAAACGCCAAAACGTCACCGCAGCTTTTAGTATATATCAACAAGCACGTCAAGCACTAGAAAAACGCCGAACATCAGAACGGGAAAGGCTACAACAATTGGATCTACTCACATATCAAGTACAAGAATTAGGTGCAGCTAATCTTGATGATCCCCAGGAAATGGAAATATTAAATCAAGAACGAGACCGTCTGAATCATGTTGTTGATTTACAACAAATGAGTTACAAAGTATATCAGGCTTTGTATCAAGATGATCAGGAAACTCCCACGGCCGCTGATTTATTAGCCGATGGAGAGATGATATTAACTCAAATGATAGAGTATGATTCTCAACTACAATCTTTATTAGAATTGGTGCGGGATGCAGTCGCAGCAGTCATGGAAGTGGGTAGACAAATTAATATTTATGGAGAAGGATTGGAAGCAGATCCCCAGCGGTTAGAAGAAGTAGAAGAACGAATACGGGAATTAAAACAAATTTGTCGTAAATATGGTCCAACTTTAACAGAAGCGATCGCTTATTATCAACGTATTCAAAATGAATTAGCTGAATTAAATAATAATGAACAATCTATAGAAACTTTAGAACAAGACGAACAATTATATTTACAACAACTCCATCATCTCAGTCAACAATTAAGTCAATTACGTCGTCAAACTGCGGCTGATTTAGAATCTCGGTTACTAGCTGAACTCAAGCCCCTAGCAATGGATAAGGTAAGATTTCAAGTCGAAATTGTCCCCACTACCCCCACGGCCGCAGGTGCAGATAAAATTACTTTTATGTTTAGTCCTAATCCTGGTGAACCTATTCAACCATTAACCGAAATTGCTTCGGGTGGAGAAATGAGCAGATTTTTATTAGCCTTAAAATCTTGTTTTCACCAAGGAAATGAAGTGGGAACTTTTATTTTTGATGAAATAGATGTGGGAGTTTCCGGTAGAGTTGCCCAAGCTATAGCAGAAAAATTGCATCAAATTAGTCAAGGACATCAAGTATTATGTGTAACCCATCAACCTTTAATTGCAGCTATGGCAGATCGTCATTTTCGCGTCGCTAAATTAGTGATTAATAAAGCCATAAATAGTCATGATCAACAGCGGACAGTTGTCAGAGTCACAACTTTGGATAATTTAACTACCCGTCGAGAAGAATTAGCACAATTAGCAGGTGGTAAATCCGCAAATGAAGCGATCGCTTTTGCAGAGTCTTTATTATTACAAGCTGCTAATCATCGGGAAAGGAGAACATAAAAAACCATACAAATCTAATGCCTTTTTTCACTTTATATGTTTGTTTTGATGCTCCCTTTGATTTTTTCTCTACGTAACTTACCCCGGTGACAGTTTGGGGTGCGGAATGTGGGATTTATGGGGGTAAAGACTTATAAGCAAGTTTGAGAGATTGAATCGCGTAAGGAGTTTATTTTAATGTACATTCCCGCATTTCCCCAGTGTCACAACTCATTATGTGACAGCTTAGGGCGAGGAAGGTAAAATCCATCAGACAATAAACTAGAAAATGTAGTAGTTGTTTAATTTGTCGGAATTTGAGAATTGTTAAGTTATGGGGATATCCTATTTATTTAGTAGGAACTTTAGAGCGATCGCCCGGTGAATCTTCAAAAATTGCACCTCTTTGTTTTAATTCACGCTTTGCATCCTCATAAATTCCTGGGTTGCTTCCAAAATGAGCATTTTCAACATTAGCAAACACTAAAGCAGTACCAGTTAAATCAGCACCGATTAAATTAGCAAATCTTAAATTAGCACCGATTAAATTAGCTTCGATTAAGTCAGCACCGCTTAAATTAGCACCGATTAAGTCAGCACCGCTTAAATTAGCTTCGATTAAGTCAGCACCGATTAAGTCAGCACCGCTTAAATTAGCTTCGATTAAGTCAGCACCGCTTAAATTAGCACGTCTTAAATTAGCACCGCTTAAATTAGCTTCGATTAAATTAGCACCGCTTAAATCAGCACGTGTTAAATCAGCACCGCTTAAATTAGCTTCGATTAAATTAGCACCGCTTAAATCAGCACGTGTTAAATCAGCACCGCTTAAATCAGCACGTTTTAAATTAGCACGTCTTAAATTAGCACTGCTTAAATTAGCACTGCTTAAATCAGCACCTATTAAATCTCGACCTAAAAATGACTGATTGACAATCTTCCAAACTGTCAGCCATTTGTCGTCAATTATAGAATCATTTAATATAGAATCATTTAAAGATGTACCTTTTAAATTAGCACCTCTTAAATTAGCACCACTCAAGTCTGCACAATCTAAGTCGGCATTTTCCAAATTGGCATTTTCTAAATTAGCATCTCTCAGATCAGCACAACTAAAGTTAATACCACTCAAATCAAGGCCGCTTAAGTCAACGTGACTTAAATCCGTATCACTTAGGTCTAATTCTTCCCCTTCAGATCTGCAAATGATTCTTGCCACTAAAATAATTTTATCTGGTTCTTCCTCTAGCTTTTTAATACCATCTGAAGAAACATTGAATGTTATTTTTATACTGCCTTTTTCTATGTTAGATATTGTTGCTTTTTCATCAGATGAAAGTATTCTCAGGGCTTTTACCAAATTATTTTGTTTTTTACGATTTTTTAAAAAGCTATTTATATCTCCTGGAATTGTAATACTAAATATACCATTAATAGTATTAGATGTAATATAAGTTTGAACTGTATTTACTTCTACTACTGCTGTTAATGCTCCAGTACCTTCAGTGCTAGGATTATTACTTATTGGTCTATTCATACTAGGAAAAGTCCTGGAATTTTTATCTTGCTCGGACTCTAGTTCAGCAATATCTTGCCAATTCAAGTTTAACTCATTACACAGAGAAATAAATAGTTCTTTACTAATACGTTTTCCTGTCAAAAATTTGCTTACAGTCTGTCGAGAACAGCTAATTTGATTCCTTTCATCCCTATTACTATTTTCAATAGGAAAACTAGCTAGGCAATCCTGCGTTTTACCGTATTTCTTAAACGCTAGTTTCAGTTTTTTAACTCCTGCTGCTGATGCTTGAAAAGATCGCTCACCCATTACTCACCCCAACTTTTACATAAGTTTGACATTATCCAACCTAGACACAAGTTTTACATAAAGTTATACATAAAACAGACCACAATCAATAAAATCCAGTGGTTAATGGATATATCAAGGCAAATTCACCAAAACCACTAGACTATGACTGATCAGCATAACATTCAACCTGCTCCTGAGTCCAACCCCTACTTAGCAAAGATTCTTGACGAGAGACTACGCCAAGCCCGCCGTAGCTTTGATTTTGCTTTAATTGCCACTTCTTTATCTTTTGGTATCAGCCTTATTGGCGCTGGATATTTGATTAACAATAAAGCATCAGAAGGTGCTGTAACAACAGCTGTGGGACTGGTGACTAGTGTGCGCTATATGCAGATTGCTAAAGACGCAAACAACCGCCTGGACAAAATTGTAGATGATTTGGATGATGATTTGGATACAGAGTAGGTTTTGATAAATGATGGTTAGGCGATCGCTAATATCTTGGCTGAATTGCTTACAGTAGAGCGATCGCACCCCATCAACTCCCAATTTTCTTAGGGGAAAAGGACAAGCCTATAAAAATACGGTATTAACGGAAACTCCAAAAAAATAGATAATATTACTTATGAGAATATAACTAACTAGAATCACTCTTTCAAGTTGTGTGACAGTTTGGGGTGCGGAATGTGGGCTAAATAGGTTTACATTATTAATTTCCTTAACTGAGGAACTAAAGCCTGGAAAGCATTTCCCCGATGACTAATTGACTTTTTCAAATCTGTTGTCATTTGGGCAAAAGTCAATTGTTTTTCTGGGACATAAAAAACCGGATCATAACCGAAACCGCTATCTCCACAAGGTGCAAATAAAATTTCACCTTGACAAATACCCTCAGATTGAATTACTATTTCTCCCTGGGGATTGGCTACTGCGATCGCACACACAAACTTAGCTTGACGATTTTTTTCATCACCTAATTCTCTTAATAATCTACCAATCCGTTCTGTATCATTATTTCCATAACGAGCAGAATACACTCCCGGCGCACCATTCAGGGCATTTACCGCCAAACCTGAATCATCGGCTATGGCCCAATTACCTGTGAATTTAGCAGTTTCGGAGGCTTTGAGACAAGCATTTTCGGCAAAGGTCTCCCCTGTTTCTTCCACATCCAAATTTTCCGGTTTTATAGTTAATTCCCAACTAGAATCAGCTAAATAAGCTTGCATTTCCCGTAATTTACCGGGATTTCCTGTCGCTACTACAAGTAATTTAGTCATTAGTCCATTGTCCATTGTCCATTATCCATTGTCAGGAAAAAGGCAAAAGGTAGAGATTTTACCCACTACCCATTACCCATTACCCATTACCCATTACCCATTACCCACTACCCATTCCCCATTAATTTGATTCAGCCCAAGTTTTTGCCCAATTTAGAGTTTGCTGAACTTGTTCTATTGTTGCTGCTTCACAATAAAGCCGTAAAACTGGTTCAGTACCGCTAAATCTAATCATTAGCCAACTATTGTCAGCCAGACGGAATTTATAACCATCAATGGTTTGACAACTTATTACCGCCTTACCCGCAATTTCTGTTAAAGGTTGAGATTGTAACTGTTGTAATAGCCGCCCTCTCACTTCCATATTCGCTAGAGGTAAATCAATGCGATCATAGACCGATGAAAAATCAGTTTGTTGTTGTAAATAACGATAATATTCGCCTAGATCTAACCCTGATTCTACCACAGCCTCCAATACATACAGCGCCGATAATAAAGCATCACGTTCGGGAATGTGGCTACCATAACCAATCCCACCAGATTCTTCACCACCTAGCAATACCTGTGTAGTTAACATTCTGTCAGCAATGTATTTATAACCTACAGGGGTTTCATAGATAGAAAGGTTATGTAAGGCGGCTACACGAGGCATTAAGTCCGACCCACTGACAGTTTTGACTATTTCCCCCTGAAAGTTGCGCCGCCGGGTCAGGTGGTCAATTAAGATGGGGATTAAAATTTGAGAACTGAGGAAATTAGCATCTTGATCTACCGCTGCAATGCGATCGCAATCGCCATCAAATATCAAACCTACTGTTAAACCAGCTTTATTGCTTTGGCGATGGTTTTTGATGACTGTAAATAGTCGTGACAGGTATTTTGGTAAAGGTTCCGGCGCACCACCTTCAAATAAAGGGTCACGGTCGCTATTTATTTCTTGAACCTGTGACCCTAATAGTCGCGCTAGTCCCCCAGCCGCAGCCCCGTGCATGACATCCACGAATATTGTTAATTTACCAGCAGCAATAACTTGTTTAATCTTGTCAATATCAACTTTACCCGCTAATGCCTGACAATAACTAGGCCAAGGATCAAAACTATGTTCCTGACCTGGAATCGCTACTGGTGGCACTTTTTCTGATAATAAAGCTTCTATCTCTTGTGTAACTTCCGGAGGGACTGAACCACCAAAGGCACTTTTAACTTTTAATCCTAAATATCTACCCGGATTATGACTCGCTGTCACAACTAGCGCCCCTAAAGCCTTGAGTTCTTTAGCCGCCCAGCTATAAGCCGGAGTTGGTGCAGAAGTTTCGCTAAACAGGACATCAAAGCCCACTGCCGTGACAGCATTGGCCACCACACGAGCAAAATCTTCCGCCATAAATCGGCGATCATAACCGACAATAATTGTCCGGCTACCTACCTCGGAAAAGTAAGTATTATGTAAAACCTTGGCGGCTACAGTTGCTACTAACGCCAGGCGTTCAAAGGTAAACTCCTCACCTATCACACCGCGCCAGCCATCTGTGCCAAACTTGATTGGGTTAGTTACAACTGGCATGAAAATATCCTCAATTTCTAATTGAGGATTTTAGCATTTATGCAGGTAATTGGTAATGGGTAATTGGTAATGGGTAATGGGTAAAAATCCTTGAGGTGGTAAAATACTTCCATATCTTTATCTTTGAGAATGATTTACCATGACTACTGAAACTACCACAGGTGCTGATGCTATTGACCAAGCGATCGCTAAAGGAATTGATTTTGATGGTTCTCCTATTCCTCCCGCTAAGTTAGAATTGTATGCACAAGTTATGGCTTTAGAAGCCAATAGACAGCGTAGTGGTGTATCCAACACCATGCGTTCTCGCATTGTCCGTATTGGTGCTAAACATATTCCCCAAACTGAACTAGACCAAAAGCTAATTGATGCCGGTTTCGCGCCGCTAAAAGAAAAGGAAATTGCCTTTTTCTACAGCGGTAAATAATCAGTCACTTTAAAAAACAATATGGACGGTATTGGACTCGAACCAACGACCCCATCGATGTCAACGATGTACTCTAACCACCTGAGCTAACCGTCCTTAACCACACAGATTAATAATATATCATCTAAAATATCATCTGTCAACCGCTAAAACCAAAACTTTATTTTAGATATATTTTAGATATATTATTTTACATATATCTAGTTAACTGCACCCGATAACGATCCTTTTTTGTCACCGCAATTTCTCCAACTTCTAACCGACCTTTTCCCCGAATAGCAATTAAATCCCCCGTTTTGACTTGGGAACTGGCTTGAGTCACTTCCTTCCAATTAACGCGCACATCATTGGAGTCTATTAAATCTACCATTTTACTGCGGGACATCCCAAACCCAGCGGAAGCCACCGCATCTAACCGCAAAGAAGCTTCCACAGTCGTTAATTCTTTTTTCTTAGGTTCGCGGATTTTTAACTCGCTAATATCAATGCGTTGAGTTTTCACCGGTACAGACCGCACCTGTTTTAAACTCATCTCTAAAAATTCTCCCAATTCCGGGACAACAATCACCTGCGCCCCTCTTTCCCCCAAAACAATCACATCTCCCGTTTTTTCCCGGACAATTCCCGTTCCCAACATCGCACCTAAAAAATCTCGGTGATTCGCTGTATCAAATAAGAAATTACCAGCAATTTCCAAGGCCATGATAGCAACTTGAGACTGATCTAATGGTAACTCAGCGCGGGCGATCGCTATTCTTTGTCTTTCCGCTTGGGGATATCCACCCCAAGTCACTAAATGCACCTCTGTTAATCGGCTAAATACCCGCTTAATTTCCGCTAACTCTGGCGGAGACAAAAAATCTGTTAATACCACCTCCCAGGTCTTTATAGCCTGGTCTGCTTGATCAATTACACGGGCAATGGTATCGCGGTTTTCAACCCCTTTTAAAAGTTCTTCTCTAGGTAGCATAGAATTATAGCAGTTACAGGAGTTCGGAGTGCGAAGTTCACAAGTATTGTTATTAATTGTTATTCAGAATCCTGATTAATCCTTAAATCCTGGATATCCTGATTCAGACAACAATTACCAATTAATTAATTGATTAATTAATTATTTTCAGCATAACCTTGAATATTTTCCGGGTCAAACTGCCTTAAAATCCGAGTAGCTTGACGGGTCAAAGTTTCCGAACCTCGGACGACAATTAAATACTTACCCGCATCTAAGCGATGACGATAGGGTAAAGCATCACCACCACCCTCAAACAAACCAACACCACCCCCCACAAATACACTACCCATAGCTCCGCTACCAGCACCCAAAATTCCGCCAATTACATGATTACCGATTTCTCCAGCCCAAGCAAAGGTATCTAAACCAGTAATCAAACTGAAAGTAAAACCGGAAAAAAAGCCAAATGGGACTAACCAAATCGCCATTAATTTTACTTGTTTTTTTGCTTCTTCTTTGGGATCAATTAAACCAAACTCATCAGCACTTTTATAACCTCTACCAAGAATAGTCCCATTTATGCCTTCTTTTTCTAAAGCTAAATCGGCGGCTTCGGCTTGGATACGATCTGATAATACAGCAACAAGATAATTCATTAATCTTCAACTATTTTTTAAATTCCAGTTGACATCATCAGTATATTCACTAATCAGTATTTATCTGATTTTAGCAAGTCTAGAGGCTCACAAAAGTTATTTACACCTTGTTTAAGAACATAAATTAAAACCGGTGTGGCCAGACTTCTAGGAAAGGTCTGTATTGTCCTCAGATGTTCTATCATCTCTTGAATTGACCCATTTAGCAAGTCTTCTCGATATTCCTGTTCACAAATTACAGCCCGCCATTTTTTGGCTAAGGCATCTAACCATTCAGAATTAGTTTGTTCCGGTTGTTGTCCAGCCTTAATAGCCAGAGTCATTACCGCGTCTTCTAAATCTCCATCGCAGTCCTCTATCAAGTCTAATGCTTCCATTGCTTGAGAATCATCTACCATCAGAGAACGAAATTTTGCAATCTCTTGTGATGTAACTTTAGTCATGATCATGAGTTTTTGACCAAAAATCTGGGATACAAGCCCCGTCCACTTCGGCAAGCTCAGTGCATCGCTTTTAGGACGGCTTTATGTTAAAATTCGGTTATAGTCGCCATAAGGCATTGGGAGACTTTAAACGGACATGGAGGGACGATAAGACCACTTGTGGCGTGTTCCAGTGAAGTGTCAAGAATCATCGCACCTTCAGGTCGGTGAGTATGTCAATAGTTTAGCACTTGCAACATCATTGATCCTTGGTCATTTCTTGTAAGTTGGGTTTCTTGCCTCAACCCAACCTACTAATCTTACCTCTTATTTGAATCCTGACTACTCTAACTGTTTTAATCCTTTGGCTGTAACATACCTTTGTAATTCTGTCAAAGCTCGATTGTAGTCTAATATGGCTTTGACTCGATTTCCCTCGGACCGTGTCAGATCATTTAATGCGTTAATTACATCGGTTTGAGTACCTACACCTGCTTGGAATCTTAACCGCGCTAACCGTAAAGACTCTCTAGCTTGTTCTAAAGCTACATTAGCAGTTTGTACGTTCTCTAAACTTGAGGCTTGGGTGGAATAAGCTTGTTCTACTTGAAAGCGAATCTGGTTTTTTTGTTCAGAAAACTGAGTTTCAGCAATCGCAATACTGGTTTTAGCTTGGGCTGCTCTTGCGGTTCCTGCTCCCCCACCATATAAATTAATGCTGGCTTGTAGTCCTAATGAATAACCATCGCTCACACTAGTTCCGTCATCAAATTGATCTAATAAGTTATATCTCCCTACTAAACTCACCTGTGGACCAGAAGAAGCTAAAGCCTGTTTTATTTGTGCTTCGCCGATTTTTCGCTGTGCTAAAGTTTGTTGTAGTTCAGGACGGTTTTGATAGGCTAAAACGATGCTTCGTTCTAGTGGTTGCTGCCATAAACCTGCTAATTTTACTGGATCAGCCGCACTAATGCTCACTGATTGGGATAAATTCAACAATGGTGCTAATTTGCGGCGGGCAATTTGTTGTTGAGAGATGGAATTAGTTAATTCTTGTTGAGAATTGGCTAGGTTTACTTGCGATCGCAATACATCAAAACGAGTACCAACGCCAGCTTTTTCTAAGGCCATGGCATCTTTTAAACTAGCTTGAGCATTTTCTACCGCTGACTGGGTAATTCTCACGTTTTCATCGGCTTGTTGCAGATCATAATATGCCTTAGACACATTTAGGCGAATTTCCTCAGATTGTCTTTCGACATCCAACTCTTGTACACGTATCCTTTCTTCAGCTTCCTGAATAGCCCCATTGCGTCTACCGGAGGTATACAAATCATATTTTATCTGTGCTGTTCCGCTAAAATTTGTATTTGCTGGAGCATCACCTACTCGTGGGTTGTTTGTTCTAGCTTGGTCAAACTGTAGTGTTGTCCCAACGTTACGACTATTTGTTACATCTGCACTCAAATCTACACTAGGAAATAAAGCCGCTTGAGCTTCCCGCAGAACTGATTTACTGCGTTGTAATTGTAATAGGGACACTTGTAAATCATTGTTATTCCGTTTAGCCAGTTCCAAAGCCTCTGACAAACTAATTGGCCGAGTTGCCTGTATTTTTACTTCCTCCGCTTGTCTTGGAAATAACAGCGGATTCGGGTTAGGATTTAAGTCATTAGGAGTATTAGTAAAATCTACGGACTGACTAAGTTGGGATTTTACATTACTACCAGAAAAGGGTTTACTGGGTTCTGATGTAGTCGGGATAGTTGTTTGCGCTATCCAATCAGAAGTATTTTTAGGTAAACAGGTGTTAGAGGCAAGTAGTAAAGCTGCTTGACTCTTCTGCTGTGGGCATTTACTAGATTCTATTAATTCTGATACACTGGTATTACCGCTGGTAAATTGCTGCTCAGAATTGGGATTATTAACAGCCAGGAAATTATGATTTGATAGATCAGAAAAATTGACAAATCTACCATCATCTTTTTTAAGTATTTTTACCCCCTCATGACCAAGATTATTGTCAGCGGTAATTATTGGTAGACTGTAGTTAACAGCATGACTTATACTACCCTGACGGAAATAACTGCTAAATAATAATCCTGGGTGATTTGTAACTTGTGTGAATAAATTTCTACTATTGGTAGAAATCGAAACATTAGGATAAGACCCTGGCTGTACCTCACTCATGTTCACAAAATTAGCCCAAGCGGGCTGAGTTGTTAATACTGCTACTGTAAAACCGGGTAAGAAACTATGGAATAATTGCTGTCTTTTCACCGCGTCCCCTCACAGAAAAAAATATCAATTTAGCGGCAGAATACTTGTCTTCACCACAAAATATAGCATGATCCATAGATTTGTGAAGGAATATCGCACTCTTCCTATTTTAAGCATCAGAACTCTGTTTGTCTTCAAAACCCTTGACAATGCGAGAAAGTTCTGCTTTTTCATCTATAATAACGCGAGTAGGCGCACCGCTAATAATTCGCTCATAGTTACGCAGTGAATCTTTAATATCTGGTCCGTCGGCTGTGATATTATATTCACGAATGCCCTTATCATGCCAAGAGCCTCGCATTTTAAAGACGTTAATTGCCCGCGACATTTCTCCCCGAATCTCTACATACTGCAACATCAAAATTGTGTCTGTAATTGTGGAAATATGGGAGTCGGTAATGGAATGAGAACCGAGAAACTGGTCTGTAGTATTGGTAAAAAAACCAGTGATTTCTTCTTGTTTAGCATAACCTGTAACACCAATGACAAATTGACGAAAAGCGTTATTACTAACACCTCTAGCCATGGCTGAAAGTGAATCAATGGCAATGCGAGCAGGTTTAAAATGAGATATTTCTGATTTAATAATTTGTAAATGATCTTCTAAACCAGTTGATTCGGGATAGGTACAAATTATTTTTAACAATCCTTGATGTTCTAATTCCTCAAAATCAATCCCCCATGAATAAGCATTACGTGAAAGTTGAGCGCGAGATTCTTCATAGGCAAATAATATCGCTCTTTCACCATTAATACAGCCATCTTGGATAAATTTGCTCACTAATAAGGTTTTACCAGTTCCTGTAGCTCCTGTTGCTAAAATAATCGAATCTTTAAAGAAACCACCACCACACATCTGATCAAGAATTTTCACCCCAGAAGATACTCGCACATTAGAGGATCTTTGTGTTAATCGCATTGCTCCCAAGGGGAATATATTAACTCCTTCGTTGGTAATTGTGAAGGGATATTCACCTTTCATGTGAGTTGTTCCCCGTAATTTGAGAATTTCAATAGTTCGACGACGGCGTTCTCCTTCTAAAACGTTGCGAACAATCACTACATTATCAGAAACAAATTCTTCAACGCCAAAAGATGCTACTGGTCCATATTCTTCACCTCTTTCAGTGGTAATGATTGTGGTGACGTTTAATTGTTTCAGACGCGCTACTAAACGGAAAATTTCCCGTCGCACTACTCCTACAGCTTCATATTGTTGAAATATGGCTGTCATTGAATCAATGGAAACTCTTTTTGCTTTATATTTACGAATTGCATATTGTAACCTTTCAATCAGGGCAGATAAATCAAAATTACCGACTATATCTTGACCTTCGGGATCTGGAGAAGCGTCGAGAATAAATAATTTACCTTCATCAATTAAATGTTGCAAATTCCAATTAAAAATATGGGAATTTTTAATAATATCACTGGGTGATTCCTCAAAGGTGACAAATACTCCTGGTTCGTCAAAGTAAGTGATGCCATTATAAAGGAATTGCAGTGATAACAAAGTTTTTCCTGTCCCGGAAGTGCCACTCACTAAGGTGGTTCTACCCACGGGTAAACCCCCATGACTAATATCGTCAAAGCCCTCGATCATTGTCCGAATTTTTTCTACGCCACCAACAGGTATTTTTTTTTGGTCAAACTGCTCTTTTTTTGTCATGGTTTATCTAATATGGATATTCAACCTGGTTTTTTAAAATCAAGAAAGTTTTTGATCATTTTTCATAAATACAGCAGAATCTACTAAGTTAAGAGTCCTTTGGTAAAACCTGCTTAATAATTAAATTGATTTTTTATGAAAATTTTGTACTTCTTTTACCCCCAATCTACTGTATGTTATCCTACTCTTTTTCGTATTCTTCGTTCAATTCTTCATACAGCAGATCCAATCCAATTAATACTCTTTCTCTGTCTGTGAGATCACCAATAATTTTCCGCACCGGCGGCGGCAAAATTTTTGATAATGTCGGAGTGGCAAGAATTTTATCTTCTTCAGCTAATTGGGGGTTTTTCAGGACATCAATTACTTTTAAGGCATAAACACCTTTAAATTCTTGCTCTAAGATGTCTTTGAGGGTTTTTAAGGCTCGCACTGAATTGGGGGTGTTCCCCGCCACGTATAGCTTGAGAACATAGGTTTTTTTGGCTTGATTCATACAATATAGACTCCTAAAAATAAGCAATAAATGTGACAAATAAAAAAAGCAAAGGTTTTGGTTTTATCTATACTTTTAGTATTTACTCACAATCAATGGAGACGCAAATTCTGCTTGGCCACATTCAATTGATTTTAGCAACAGTAGAACGATAGATCTCACAAAGATGTGCCAAAATATCTATTAAGGTTAAACGGTAATCTAGTAATGTTTCATCGCTTCTACCTTCTAGTCTTAATTGTTTGGCAAATTCGTCAATGATTTCCATGTGCATTTCTATAATTTGTGGCACAGGAATATTAGCATAAAATAGGGCGTTGATAAATTTATCAATTTTTTCTTTTATTGCTTTGTCAGTTAGAAAATAATTTACAATAATTTGCCGATAATCTGATTTCAGTTCTTCTAGAATTTCCCGTTTTTCGGTAGTAGTCATATCCTGAAAGTTTTGTGCCTTTCTCTGCTGGGCAAAGGACAGGAAATAATTATTTTTTTTATCTAATGTCTGATTAGGTAAATAGTATATCTGATCAGGTGTAGTAGTAATTGGTAGCCAATACCATTCGCTGATTAATCGGTAGTATTGGCTAAGGAATTTACTCATGAAATTCCATCTGTGAATAAGTAAACCTTTGTGCCTCTTTTGTGCAAATGGTCTACCGCAAATTTGTTTTATATTTATTTGTAAAAGCAATATAGGTACTAACATCTACGGTTGATAAATCATGGGTATTATGTAGGAGTGGGATATATAAGTTAGTAAATAAGCATATTTATTTAGCTTAAATAGGATAACTTATACAAATTGGCGTAGTTGGGAATCATTGATGAGTGCATTAACAGATCAAAATTGGACTTAGGTTACATTACTTTACTCCTTGATAAGATACTTAAACAAACTTAAAGAATTGTCGCATTTTAAATCATTATAATTCCTCAAGGTTCTAAAGCGAATCTTTGGAGTCATAATTATTGTTGTAGTTGTCACTCTCAAAAGTAATGACTTTCAATACAAGTAATAATCTTGTCAAGATGGTTACTTGTTCACCATGAAAATTCACATCTTGCACTGTGAGGGGAAAAATAATCGGTCATTGGCTTCGAGTTCATGTATTTTTTTTGATGCCATGGACTGTCCCAAAGTCATAGCCCAACCCCCAGACTGGCTCTTTATCTAGCCTGTAGCTTACGGATTATTTATGTGTAAATGGTATCAAACTACTGACCGTGTTTAACACCAATGAAAATACCAAAACTATTCAATATTTGGATTTGGTTTGTCTGGATTTATCTGGTTTGAAGGAAATTTTTCAGCGCAGTTTGTCAATATTAGGACTTACGCACGAGTTACGAAACAACGAACGACGAAAGCATGAACCAGGAAGGAGCGCTCGCAAAGCGCCCTCAAAGGATAGAACAGGAAGGAAAGAAGGTTTCTCCAGATATTGTGCGTAATTCCTAAATGTCTAACGGGAATCCCACAATAGCGTAGCCATTCTCAATATTCTGGCCGGATATTGCTTCAGGCTTGAAGACCATCTCAACGAAAGCTAATGGTGAGGCCGGAGTTGATCATCAGAAGAATGACCACTGAGGAATTATATCAATGCTACAGTACCCGCTTTATCAACTTCTAGCAAATGTACCAATCTGCTTAGAAACAAATACTCTAGCAACCGTGCTGGATATTTTTACCGAAGAACAGTGCGATCGCTTGATGGTAGTCAATTCACAACAAGTCCCAATTGGTTTGTTATACTCTGCTCGGTTACTGCCACAATTATTAGCAGCAACTACTGATGACTACCTTTTAAATTTACAGCGACCAATCTCACAAGTGGATAAATCGCTCCTAGAACCAATACAAACCATATCAGCCGCAGAGAGTCTAGAACATTTCCGCCTATTTTTAAAATACCAAGAAACTAAACAACAAAGAAATTTAGATTGGGCATTGGTTGACTCAGATGGTAAACTCCTGGGAATAGTGGATATTTTACGCTTATTGCAACTCTTAGCTGAAAACAAAAATCCTATTAACTCAATCATCAATCAGGAAAAAGAACCGCCGAAAATACACACATCCATAGTCCATTTGTTGGGGCAACTGCCTTGGCCAATTATGTTACAAAATAGTCAGGGCAAAGTAATCACGCAAAATCCTGCTTGGTGGCAACAATTGGGAGCATTAAAAGACATCGAAGGAGTTAGAAAACAGGTAGAGACCATACTTGCCCCAACGCATGCTCAAAAATCTGCTTATATTTATGCTAATGGGTCTGAAAATCAGAAACCAGATCCTTTCACGAGTCCCAAAACAACTATCTCCCCAACGGTTTTTTCACCTGATGAGTCATCAGCTTTACCATTTCTGGAAGAGTCACCCGTCAATGTAAATAGTAGTTCTGATCGCTGTGTTTTAGATACGCATCTGGGTATTTGTACTTGTGTGGTGGAAATCAAAAATGGTCAGGAACGGGTTTGGCAATTTGCCAAAATCCCTTTGGATAGTAGGGAGTTGCAAATTTGGGTTTCTGAGTCACAAGTGCCAGCAACTACCGACGACCTGTGGCTGATATTAGCCACAGATGTAACGGAACAACAACAACTTTGCAAGGAATTGGCAACAAAAAACGCCGATTTGATTCAACTCAATCGCTTAAAAGATGAATTTTTAGCTTGTATCAGTCACGAATTAAAAACACCACTAACGGCAGTTTTAGGACTATCTCGACTACTTGTAGACCAACAGTTGGGACAATTAAATGAGCGCCAAGCTCGTTATGCTGGGCTAATTCACCAAAGTGGCAGACATTTGATGAGTGTAGTTAATGATATTTTAGATTTGACTCGCATGGAAACTGGACAAATGCAACTCACCTTCACCCCAGTACAAATTCAGGTAGTATGTGAACGAGCTTTGTCAGATGTCAAAAACATCCATCAGCAAACTCACAAAACTCAACAATTATCCCCAGCAGAAAATCAAAATTCTTCTCATCGTCAATTTAGTCTGGCCATTGAACCGGGTTTAGAACAAATGGTAGCGGATGAATTACGCTTGCGTCAAATGCTGGCACATCTACTTTCTAATGCTTTTAAATTCACAGAAGTATCTGGAGAAATTGGGTTACGGGTAAGTCGTTGGGAAGGCTGGATTGCTTTTACTGTCTGGGATACAGGTATTGGGATTCCTGAACAACAACAACATTTAATCTTTCAAAAATTCCAGCAATTAGAAAACCCCCTCACCCGTCAGTTTGAAGGAACGGGTTTAGGATTAGTCTTAACCAGAGCTTTGGCTCGCTTACATGGTGGAGATGTCAGTTTCCTATCTCGTGAGGGTAAAGGTAGTCAATTTACCCTGCTTTTACCACCGAGTCCACCAAAACTCAGTTTTAGTGACTCTGAAGATATAAAACCAGAAAAGCGGGAAATAGGCAACACTGCCAATTCTTCCCGTCAAAATCTCCATAATTCTCCACAATACCAACCTAATTCCTCCCCAAGATTGGTGTTAGTGGTGGAAGCAGTAGCCCAATATATTGAAGAATTAACTGAACAACTCAAAGGTTTAGGTTATCGTGTTGTCATTGCTAGATCGGGAACAGAAGCATTAGAAAAAGCTCGACGTTTACAACCAAAGGCTATATTTTTAAACCCTTTATTACCTTTACTCTCAGGTTGGGATGTTTTAACTATATTGAAATCTGATGCTTTAACTCGTCACATTCATGTTGTTGTCACGGCTACAGCGGCTGAAAAGGAGCAAGCACTTACTAAACAGGCTGATAGTTTTTTAAGTTTACCCATCAAACACCACCTATTGACTACACTATTAGAAAAATTATCCACATCTCTAAACGTTCAGCATTCAGAGATGGAAAATAATCACCGTCCTCAGATTGTCCCTCTACGAATTCTCCGGTTAGTAAATCCAGAATTAGAAGCGGTTAATCTCTACCCTTCCCTCCGAGAACATCGAGTTATTGAAGTAGATGATTTAGATCAAGCAGATTTGTTAGCACGAGTCTGGCAGTTTGATTTGATATTACTAGATATGGAAATTTCTACGGCTCGCACTTATCTACAACAATTAACTAAACACCAGCGATTAGCAACTTTACCATTGGTCACTTGTGATGTTGCTACTACTTTAGCTGCTTCCCAAATACCAGGATTGTCTGTATTTCCTTGTTTAAGTCCCTTGCATCAGGAAAATGATGCCCACAATTACCAGGGAAATGCTTTATCATCTGTATTACAAATTGCCGCTGGCATCAGTTGTCCACTCAGTATTCTTGTGGTAGATATAACGTCGTTGCATGATTTACCCAAAATAAATCGCAAACCAGTCAAGAATTATCAGTTAATTAAAAATTCTCCTCTCAATCTCAAAAATCAGCCGGGTAATAGAGGCTATGAATGGTTTCAAGCTCTAATTCAATACTTACAAACTGCTGGTTTTAGAGCTTCTATTGCTAGTTGTTGGTCCGAAGTTTTACAACAAGTTAGTCATAAAAGTGTTGACTTACTATTAATTTGTTTACAGGAAACGCCGATGCATCAAGAAGTACACAAAGCTATACAATCCTTGGGGGATTTATCCTTTAAATTACCCCCAATTTTGGTACTTGACCAAAAATTAAACCAGCCTAATTATGAAAATAGCTCTCAATCCCGTAAGCACAGATATACATCTTCTGTAGAAACTGCGGTAAGTGAAATTGCTACCCAGATATTACCCCGTTCTATCTCTATGGAAGAGCTATTAACTCAGATAAATCAAGCTTTATCTAAGGTTTGCTCATAGCCTGCGTGCCATCATACTTACATTATTTTTGTATAAATCTTTCCAAAAAATTTTAATAATTACGGTTTTCATCCGCAGCGGTCGTGGTATGATGATAGTGCGTAAATAATGGGATGTAAAAACTAATCTAAATACCCACGCATTCCCATTATAAAAATACCATCCCCGCAGGCGGAAGTCAATAGGCTTAACCTAAAAAAAGAAAATTTTTTGATGATAAAATTAATACTACGGTAATGAAATTTCAGGATGGATTTAACTTATCCTTGTTGACTCTTGGCAAAGAAATGCGAATTAAATGATAAGCTCCTTTTGTGGCTAGACTTTTGTAAGTATCTGGTTGTAACTTCATTTCTGGAAATTTTTCTTGCTCAATAAGCATTAATAATGATAATTTAGTTTTTGAGAATCCTGGGTTTTGAATATATTTTAAAGCTGCTTGGGAAAATTTGATGTAATTAACATTTTGCTTCGTGTAAAACGTCACAGTAGGTTTTTTGAAACCAACCATAATCAATTCTTCATTGGGTTGTTTTAATTCAACAATTAAAGCTGATAATTCCCTAAGAGGTAACTGACGCTGTTGGTCCATAATTAAAATTGCAGGCATTAAAGAAATAGCAATAAAGGCTGTAAATCCCACTAAATTAATTATGATAATCTGTCGGTAACGGTGAGTTAAGATCAAGATAGACGAGATCAGAGCAATTATTAACCAAATTATGCCTCCATATTTGAGTATACCTGATTTCTCCATTTCTGCATATAATTTAGGAGCCGCAGGATCAGGTCCAACAATTTGGGGAAGATTAAATAGAGCAATAGAAATGAAAGTAATAAAAGCTACATTTATCCAACCACTGATACGTAAAGATGCGAGATGGGTTGGGGTGGGGTTTTGTGAAATGGGGAAAATATCACTCCAGGATAATGCCACAAGAATAGCTGCCGCTGGCATCAAGGGTAACACATAACTGGGTAATTTGGTGACGGAAACGGTGAAAAATCCAAATACTCCCAAAAACCATAAACTGACAAATAAACCTAAGTGTTGAGACCGTTCTTGTTTTAGCCAATATGATCGCTGCCACAATTTTAGCTTCACTAGGGACGCAGGGATATATACTGCATAAGGAGCAAAACCCAGCAACACAACTAAAAAGTAGAAATACCAAGGCGCTGAGTGACCATTGACAACTTCCGTAAAACGTTCTATGTTATGATACACAAAGAAAGCGTTAATGAAATTCCAGCCATTACGCCAAGTTACTAAAATATACCAGGGAAGTGATAAAACTAAAACTATAACCATGCCCAAAATCGGCCGCATTTCCCGCCAAATTTGCCAAAATTTGCCGACATACAAGGCAAAAGCAATCATAATTAGTCCTGGTAAAACAATTCCTACCGGACCTTTGGTTAATATTGCTCCAGCAATTAAAACATAACTTGCTAAGTACCATTGGTTAGGAAATTGCCAATTAGCAATGACAATTGCTCTCTTATTCTGAGCATATCCCAGAAAAAAACATAACAAAGTTGAACCTATACAACCGGTGAGCAACATATCAGAAACCCCGGTTCTGCCCCAAACGATCATTTCTGGGTTAAGCACCATTAAAGCTGCGGCTACGGCTGCTGTCAAGTAACGTCTGGGTAAGTTGGTAACTTGTTCTAATTCGTCCTTTTGAGTAAAATACCACTGTACAGTATAAAACGCCAAAACAGTTACGCCCATAGCTGATAATACGGAAGGGGTACGGGCAGCCCATTCATTCACGCCCATAATAGAATAGGCGATGGCTTGACACCAATAAATTAAAGCAGGTTTGTCAAAGCGAGTTACTCCGTTAAAAAACGGAGTAATCCAATCACCAGTAAGTAGCATTTGTCGGGAAGCTTCGGCAAAAAGTGGCTCAGTTTCATCAATTAAGCCCACATTACCCAAATTCCAGCCAAAAGCTATCCAACCAATTACCAATAACCACAGAGACGAAACCGCTACAGCTAAAACTGGACGCTGTTGTAAATCATGAAACCACTTTTCAACCATTTTACCGGAAATACTCACTTTTATGTCCATGCAGTTGTACTTAAAGACGCGGTAATCGTGTCCTGGCTACTACACAATAGTTTACACTCAAACAAAATACAAATAAACTCCTGCCGTGATCAATTACCTATTTTGTAACACCAACTGCCATTCTTGTCTTTGAGGTTGCCATTGGGGGGAGGAAGTTTCCCCGACGACATAGGGTCCCCAATAGTGTCGAGAACCATCTTGGGCAAAAGCTGCTAAAATGTCACCTTTCTCCAGTCTTAAATTAGCTTGAGGTAAGGATACAACTAATCCTGTCTCACTTCCCTCCTCTGGTGCAAAATCCCAATGAGCGGGGGGTGTAGATTTGATTTTATTAATATTGGCACTTTTTTGAGATAATTGTCTGGCTAATAATACCAAACGTACGGGCTGAGTTGTTTTGTTGCTCACGCGCAGCAATCCTGGTACTTTGGTTTTAGTATCTGAATTAACCTGATTAGACAAAACGGTAGACTCTCTTTTTTGGCTACTCGATTCTACTGGTTGAATTGGTGTACTATTTGAATTAGTTTCCTCTCCATTAATTTCAGTGTTTGTCACTCCAGATGGTGTATTTCTGGTAACTTTTGATACTGTTTCTGGATTTGTAGACTCAAAAGATATGCTGACATTTAACCATGCTGCTATCATCCCAATTAGTCCTAATGCCAAAAAAACAATCATCAAGTTACGATACTGATACATGGAATCTTTCATAGTCAGATACAGTTAGAAATAAAATTAAAGGCTAGCCTAAAACGATTATGTTTATCAATGATCCCCAATGGTAATTAAACGGGTTTACTTAGATTATCCAAAGTAGATTATTCAATTTCACAGCATCAAAACTAGTTTTTCTCACCCTGTTTTCTGTTCTTTGCTACCATGCAAAATACTCGTCTCAACAACCTGTTAGACACCATAACTAGAAGCCTAAGTCAATGGTTTCTTAATCCTTGGCGGCGGTTATCATTGATACTAATTAGTTTTTTGTTTGGCTTTTTTTTGGGATCAGCAGTATCAACAACCGCTGGACAAAAAGCAGAATTAGACATTGTAGTAGCTGCATTTTTAGTTGTATTTACTGAGATATTTAGTAAATTATTTTACAGTCGCTCCTGGTTGGCGCGGGCAGCACTTTGGGTAGAAACACTCAACTATTTGAAAGTTGGTTTTATCTACAGCCTATTTCTAGAAGCTTTGAAACTGGGTTCGTAATTTTATGAGTAGTGAATGGCTAAGTAAAATTTTCACAATGGATACGTCTTGGCAACTATTAGCACAAGCCGCAGCATTGGCAGATCCTTTGAGAGCTAAGGTATTTAATATCACTGCTGATAATGTAGCCCAAGTTATGCAAAGGAGAGGGGACTTATTGAAGTTAGTTTTCCCTGATTTTAGCCAGTTTTGTCAAACTACCTTAAAAACTGAACCCCAAAAAATGTTAGAGGTACTATGGGATTTGTGGCTACCTTTGAGTATCAAAATTGCAGACCAGCGTCAACAGTTAGGTAAACCTTTTATCCAAGGGATTTTAGGTTCACAAGGAACCGGTAAAACTACCATGTCTAAAATACTGGTTTTGATTCTCCAGCAGTTGGGATACCAGACTTTAAGTTTGTCCTTGGATGACTTGTACAAAACTTATAATGATCGTTTGGTCTTAATACAACAGGATTCTCGTTTGCTTTGGCGCGGACCGCCTGAAACCCACGATATTCACCTAGCTTTAAGTGTACTCGATCAAATTGCTCAAGGCAAGGGTCCTGTCATGGTTCCTAGATTTGATAAATCTGCTTATGGGGGCGTTGGCGATCGCACTACTCCTGAATTTATCACAAATCCTGTAGATATTGTTCTCTTTGAAGGTTGGTTTGTGGGTGTAAAACCAATTCACCCTAGAGCGTTTTTAACTGCACCACCACCCATTATTACAGATGCAGATAGAAAATTTGCTGCTGATATGAATGATCAACTTAAAGATTATTTACCACTTTGGGAAAGATTGAATAGTTTAATAGTTCTTTATCCTACAGATTATCGTTATTCTTTAGTATGGCGAAAACAAGCGGAAAAACAAATGATTGCTACTGGTAAATCAGGAATGAATGAATTACAAATAGAGGAATTTGTGAATTATTTTTGGCGTTCTTTACACCCGGAATTATTCATTAATCCTTTAATTCAATCATTATCTGTTGATTTAGTAATTGAAATTAATGCTGATCATAGTTTTGGTAAGTTTAGATCCCCGACTTTTTGAAACGAACCACTCCAGGCACAGAGATCACAAGTGAGAAAGGAGATATTTACATCTCTTTTATGATCGGTATACTGGTATGTACTTGAATGGATAAATTTTAGCCCCCTCCTCGCTTGCGGGGAGGGAGTTGGGGGTGGGGTTCTTGTATTACTTCCCTTTTTGCAGTATTTCTACTAAATCATAAAAAGGTTGCCAATTATCATCTTGGGTAATTTGTTCCCAAACTGACTCAATTACAGGTCTTAATAATGCTGTTTTTGGATTAGTTTCGGTTAAAGTTTTCCCAATTTTATCCATTTGTTCAAGATCAAAATGATTCAGGATTTTATGATAAAGCAAACACCAATTATCAAAAATTACTGATTGTCCCAACGGGGGGATAATTTCTGAACCATTCATTACTAAAGCTGGATCATCTCTCCATTTACTAGAAAAGGTAGCAGCTATATCAGCAAAGAATTGATGATAACCAACTTGACTATCATGTAAAAAGGTAATAGTTAACCGCAAAAATTCATCAGCTTCCTCTAATTGTAAATCTGCAAAACCCAATTTTTTCAACATCAAAGCCCGATATTCGGTTTGATAATATTCAGCAAATTTAGATAAACCAGTATCTAAATCATTTTTGGGAATTATCGCTTTTAACGGTTCTTGCAAAAGTTCTAAATTCAGTTTGCAAATCCCCGGTTGTTGACTGTAACAATAACGTCTATAATAATCGAAATATGCCGCTGTAAATTGCAAATCGTAGGTAGGAATAAAAGCATAGGGTCCATAATCAAAACTTTCCCCGGTAATTGACATATTATCAGTATTCAGCACTGCATGACAAAAACCCGCTGCCATCCATTGGGCTACTAACTCTGCGACCCGTTGCACTAATTCAGCGTAAAATAAAGCATATTTATCATCTTCAGCCTGTAAATGAGGGTAATATTGCTCAATGACATGATCTAAAAGCTTTTGAGTTAAATCAGGTCGTTGGAAATAGTTTAATCGCTCAAAAGTCCCAAATCGAATATGTGATTTACTCATACGTATCATCACAGAGGAACGAGTCGGTGAGGGTTCATCACCACGCCATAGTTGTAAACCTGTTTCAATCATACTTAAACAGCGAGAAGTACCCACACCTAAACGATGAAGTGCTTCAGCGGCAAGAACTTCTCGCACTCCCCCCTTCAGTGTTAACATACCGTCACCACCGCGAGAGTAGGGGGTTCTCCCAGAGCCTTTTGTGCCAAAATCGTATAATTCTCCGTCAATACCCCGTACTTGTCCATAAAGAAAGCCTCTACCGTCACCTAATTGCGGGTTATATTGTCCAAATTGATAACCGTGATAACGTAGTGCTAACAGGGGTTCTCTTTGTTCAAATTTACCAAAAGCGTTAATAAAATCTTCGTCTTTTACGGATTTGGGATCAAGTCCTAACCGGGGTAATAGTGCGTCATTACGCCAACGGAGAGTATGTTGGGGAAATTCCTCGGCTACAACTTGATCGTAATATTCATCACCAAGGGATTCTAAGGCTGGTTCATAGTTGAGGGTCAGCAAAGGATTGGTAGAATAGGTATGATTGGGAGTTTCATCCAGAGTCATTATAATTAGGCTTAATTGATATTTCTTTAATAATAGACAAAAAACGCCTACCATTGGCTGATAAACCCACCCTGAAATTCATTTCAGTGCCAATAAATAAAGTTTACTAGAGTAAACTGGGGATTTTTAGTCATCTTCAGATGACTTTTGCTATGAGACTGGGAATTCATTCTCCGGCTGGCTTCAAGAAATCCAGGCTTTAAGGATTACAATATTCACATAAACTAGGATCAGCAAATTCTTGATTATTAGGAAATAATTGTTGTTGGGTAAAATTGCATTTTTGACATTGAAAAATTACTGCTTTAATTAATGAAGTTGGTTGATGACAAAGTTCACAAGGCAGTCCAGGTATTTTTTGATTAATAATAAAACCAGGAGTATTACATCGCGGACATAAACTATTAATTTTATTAATTAAGTCTTGAGTAGTAAGGGCAATATTTTTCATCCTGGTAGGATTATACATTGCTCTCATATCTGTTTCTATATTAAATTTACAGCTTGTGTTTTTTATAGCAATTTCTACTGAATTGATCAAGTTTTCTTGGCTGGTAATACCTTTAATAAATTCTGTTTTTCCTGTGGATATATTATCAAATGAAATTATTAAACCATGTTCAGGAAAACCAACTTTTTTTCCAAATTCTTCAGCTTCTTCTAAACTAGAGATAGTTTGATGATTAAAATTAGTTTCTATGGAAAATACTTCACCAATAATTTCTAAATCATTTTCTTGATCCAAAAAAATAATTATTTCTCGATTAGCATAAATATAGGGAATTAGGGGATGAGGTGTAAAACTTCCTTCACTAGCTATCGCTATTTTTTGATCATACATTTCCAAGGCTTTTTTAGCTTTTAACCTAGCAGTAATAACTTGTGTATCTGGACGTTTAATTTCTCTAGTAAAAGTTCCAAAAACATCAGTATTTAACCCTTGAGGAACTATCAAATTAATTCCTAAATGTTCTTTCAATAAAGGAGAAATTACTTTTTCTTTATTGTGCATTGTCGCTAAAATAGCCAGGCGATTATTATAAATTGACATAATTTATTCTCCATAATTATCTGCAAATGACCGACTTCTTCAGGTATTATAAATCTGATCGCCAGTGGGGATTTGTCAAACTTGTGAAAATATGATCTTCCCATTTACCATTAATCATTAAATAATCTCTACCATATCCTTCGACTACAAAACCGAGTCTTTTAAGAACATTACCGCTGCGGCTATTATGTGGCATATAATTAGCCATAATGCGGTGTATATTTAATTCTTCAAAAACATAATTAATAGCAATAGAGAGCGCTTCTTTCATGTAACCATAACCTTGGGCTGATTCTGCTAAACTGTATCCTAACTGACAAAATTGAGCAGCATTATAAACAAAGTTGCTAAAATTAGCAGTTCCAATTACTTTTCTGGGCTGGTGCTTGCCATAAATAAATAGTTTTAATGAATAGTTGTTCACAAATTCCCAAAAACTGGTTTCTACTTGATATTCCCAATATTCTTCGGTAAAAAAATTTTCATCCCATTGAGGATAAAATGGCGTAAGATGTTCTTTATTTTCCGTAAAGTATTTAAGTATATAGGGAATATCTTCCATCACCGCCATTCTTAATAATAGGCGATCGCTTCTCAAAATTGGTGGCTCTGATGTCATATACTCAAATTTAAATTTAAATATTCTCAGGCGATTAGAAATCGCTACTACACAACCAAAGTACGCCTACGCGGACTAAGAAAATTCGGGTTTTGTCTGTATAACCGCGATTCATAATCGCTCAGACTGGTTAATTTCAACTAAAAAAAGGATCATTACAGTGGAAATACGCTACAATTGGCAACCGACAGAGATTTTAACAATATATAATACCCCATTTCTAGAGCTAATTTACCAAGCCGCTACAGTGCATCGTCAATATCATAAACCAGAACAAATACAAGTTTGTAAACTTATCTCTATTAAAACTGGTGCTTGCCCAGAAGATTGTGGTTACTGCGCTCAATCTTCCCGCTACAAAACCGAGGTAAAACCCGAAGCACTGCTACAAAAAGAAACAGTGATGAATATTGCGAAAACAGCCAAAGAAAGCGGTGTTAGTCGAGTTTGTATGGGCGCTGCTTGGAGACAAGTCCGGGATAATTCCCAATTTGAGGAAGTCCTGGATATGGTCAAGGACGTAACCAGCATGGGTTTAGAAGTATGCTGTACCTTGGGAATGCTGACAGAAAACCAAGCCAAGCGTTTAGAAGATGCGGGATTATATGCTTACAACCATAATCTTGACACTTCAGAGGAATACTACAGCACTGTAATTACTACCCGAACTTATAGCGATCGCTTAAATACAATTGCCAATGTTCGCCAAACTAATGTTACCGTATGTTCGGGCGGTATTCTCGGTTTAGGGGAAAATATTAGTGATCGAGTAGGAATGTTACATACTCTCTCCAGTTTACAACCTCACCCCGAATCTGTACCCATCAATATTCTTTCCCAAGTTCCCGGTACACCCTTAGAAAATCAACCCGATGTCCCAATTTGGGATGTAGTGCGGATGATTGCGACTGCTAGAATTATTATGCCTCAATCTGACGTGCGGTTAAGTGCGGGTAGAGCAAGACTTTCCCAAGTAGAACAGGCTTTATGCTTCATGGCTGGTGCAAATTCCATCTTTTCCAGCGATGATCATAAAATGTTGACTGTAACCACTCCCTGTCCCGATTATGACGCAGATCAAGAAATGTTGAATTTACTTGGTTTAGAAATGCGTCCCCCATTTCAAAAGCAGGAAAAAACACCAACTCCAGCGATGATATAACAAAAGTAGGTTGGGTTAAGCGACAGCGCCACCCAACCAATTGACCTAAATTATCTTCTATTTCATTTAGAAAAATTGATATAATCAAAAACAGCCATAAGTCACAGCAAATTTTTAAACATTACATAATATGGATACTGAACAACTGAAAATACAAATTGAAGAACAGAGAAATTTATTACACACCGATAGACTTGATGTATCTTTCGGGGAAATAATGCGTATGTATGAAGATAAAGAAATTGTTATTAAACCTGCATTTCAAAGATATTTTCGTTGGGATGAAGAACAGAGAACACGCTTTATTGAGTCTATACTTTTAGGTATTCCCATTCCTCCAATATTTGTAGCCGAAGATGGGGATGGAGTATGGGAATTAGTTGATGGTCTCCAAAGAATTTCTACTGTACTTTCATTTTTTGGAGTTTTAAAAAGTGAAGATGAAGGTATTAGAAATAAAAATAATTGGGAGTTGATGAAAGGTGAAAGAGTAGAATCTTTAGAAGGATTCACTTATGAAACAATACCAAATCAATTTCGACTAAACATAAAAAGATCAACTTGCAGAGTTGAAATTCTGAGATGGAATAGTAAATATGATATGCGCTTTGAACTTTTCAATAGATTGAATACAGGTGGTTCTCCTTTAACTACTCAGGAGATTCGGAATTGTATTTATAGAGATATTTCACCCAAGTTTAATGATTTTCTTAAAGAACTTGCAGCTAATCAAGATTTTCGGACATTAATCGCTTTAAGTCATGAGCAATATGAGCAATTATATGATGAAGAATTGGCTTTGAGATTTATTTCTCTTTACAACAATCTCAAAAAAGTCCGCACCAGTATTTCACAACACATGACTAAATTTATGAAAGATGCTTTAGAAAATGAAAGTTTTGATTATGACGGATACAAAAAAATATTTACTCAAGTATTTGCATTACTTAAACCTTTAGGAAGAAAGATTTTTCGTCAGGATGACGGCAATTTTGCCACTGCCCTTTATGATGTTATTACAATAGGTGTGGCAGAAAACTATGATGATTACAAATCTCAACCATCAGAAGTGATCTTAAATAAAATAGATAAAGAAGTACGTAAAGATACAATTTTAACCAAGTTGTCTAGAAGAGGAGGAAATAATCAAAAAGACAGAATTATCAATCGTCTGACAGAAGCAAAGAGAATATTTGGAAACATCAATAAATAATGACTAATCAGATTACTCTTTTAGAACAAAAAATAATGTCAGACATTGAGGAAAGAAGAGAATTAATGTCACGGTTAAGATTGCTCTATGTCAGATACGGATTTTCACAAAGAGATGAAGAATTATTTCTTTACCACTCAATCCCAATAATTTATTCTATTTGGGAAGGTTTTATTCAAACTGCTTTTAAAACATATGTTCAAGAGTTAAATAAATTAGAACTTAGTATTGATGATGTTTGCAATCCTATTCTCATCTATCAGATCGAATCTACATTTCCGCAATTTAAACAATATCCAGATGCAGATAAATTTCATAAAAAAGTGAATTTTTTCAATAAATTGGGAATGTTTTATAAAACTAATCACTTGGAAATTGATCCCAAGAAGTTCAATACAGAAAGCAATGTTCGTTTTGATGTATTAAATAGAATCTTAAGTGATTTTAATATAGAAAAGATTCCAGAATATCCAGAACCTGGATCTGGTTATTCCTTAGTAAAAGAACTCGATAAATTCCTGCTCGACAAAAGAAATACAATTGCTCATGGGCAAGAAGGCGCTATTCTTGTAACAAGAGAAGACTTAGAAAGAGCAATTAAAGTAGTTGATAAACTTATGGATTTAGTGTTTGAGAGAATTAAAACTGGGTTTATAGAAAAGTCCTATCTCAAATAGTAAATATCTGAAATTATGTATTATAATAAAAGTCTTAAAAGATACAAATAATAAATATTAATAATCTGAAATTTAAAAATGTTACTAAAAGCAATTACACAAATTAATATACTTTAAATATAGACTAAACCCACATAAAGTGGGTTTAATTAGCGTCTAATTTTTGGATTACAGTATCTTAGCGCTGCGTAGACCAAATAGCAAGCCAACAGCTACACCCATAAACACGCCTAAAAAGACAACATATTCAACTACAGCCATTTGTTTTTCTCCACATTAGTTACTTATTTCTATTCAATCATCAATAATTATGAAAGGGAACAGGGAATAGAAAAGAGGTGATCAAATTGGGGTAAAATACCCAGACGAGTGATTATATTAGGGTCAGGGAATGAGTTCTGTAATTAAATCTGTAATTAAAGTAGATATACCAGAAAAATCCTATGATATTACCATTGCACCCGGGAGTTTAAATCAACTAGGTGAACAAATGGCCGGTTTGAAACTAGGTAAGAAAGTATTGCTAGTTTCTAACCCGATCATATTTAAACATTATGGACCAAGAGCGATCGCATCTTTAGAAAATGCCGGTTTTCAAGTTGTTAGCTACAACCTACCCCCTGGAGAACGTTACAAAACCCTCAACTCCATTCAAAAACTCTACGATATCGCCCTGGAAAATCGCCTAGAACGCTCCTCAACCATGGTGGCCTTGGGGGGAGGTGTTATTGGTGATATGACAGGCTTTGCAGCCGCTACATGGCTGAGAGGAATCAACGTTGTGCAAGTCCCTACCAGTCTTCTGGCTATGGTAGATTCAGCTATTGGTGGAAAAACTGGTGTAAATCATCCCCACGGTAAAAATTTGATTGGTGCATTCCATCAACCTAGTTTAGTCTTAATTGACCCAGAAGTGTTAAAAACCCTCCCAGCTAGGGAATTTCGAGCAGGAATGGCAGAGGTGATCAAATATGGTATCATTTGGGATACCGAATTGTTTACTCAATTAGCAGCAAGCAAACACCTTGACCAACTCCGCTATGTAAAATCCGACCTGATAAACAGCATATTAACTCATTCCTGTCAAGCAAAGGCAGATGTGGTCAGCAAAGACGAAAAAGAATCTGGACTGAGGGCAATTTTGAATTATGGTCATACTATCGGTCATGCTGTGGAAAGCTTAACTGAGTATCGTCTGTTAAAACACGGTGAAGCTGTAGGTATTGGTATGGTAGCAGCGGGAGAAATTGCTGTCAAATTAGGACTTTGGCCACAAACAGACACAGAATGTCAAAAGGCCTTAATTAAAAAAGCAGGTTTACCCACCCAAATACCCACAGGTTTAGATGTTGAAGCAATTATTGATGCTTTACAGTTAGATAAAAAAGTTAAATCTGGTAAAGTCCGGTTTGTACTACCCACCCAAATTGGTGCAGTGAAAGTTACTGACGAAGTACCAACGGAAATAATTAGAGAAGTATTGTTAGGAAATAAGGGGTAATGGATAATGGGTAATGGGTAAATTTTTCCCAATTACCCTGTCACCTATTAAACTGGTATTAAACTGGTAAAGGAGCTAAACCGTCTAATTGACGAGCAGCATTGATACAAACTGGACAATCACAGCCAAATAACTTGATCGCCAGATCACTTTCGGCATCAGAAAATTCTAATTCTTTGGGGTTATTTGTTTGCGCTTGTGCTATTTGGACAGGTTCTTTGGCAACAGAGGGAGGAGTATTACTAACTTGTATACATACCTGTTTTGGAGTTGCAGAATGGGGAGACATGACACAAGATAGATGAGTACCAGTAGTATCAGATACCTGATTAGCATGAGCAGGTCTAGCCATCACCACCATAGATAGCATGGATGTGAACAAGACGGGGCTAGAAATCAAGGTTAAAATAAATCTTTTGTTCATGTACTTTTAAAAATCTTATAATTGAGGGAATAAACCAATTTATCTTTTCCGAGAACTTGGTTATTAATTACTATATCTTAGTTTTGACATTGAATCGCTAAGTTGATAGAATGAGAATAGATGTCTAAAAAATGGACTTAAATATAATAAATATTGTATTTAGCCACGTTTAAAAATATCACTCATCTAAGTTAGAAAATATCAGTATTTTGCCCGGAAAAGCTCAAATCTAAACAATCATTAATTTATTAATATTTAAGTAGTTATCCGTCAACACAATATGAGCATTATATCACTAGTTATAGTTTCTCATAGTCAACAATTAGCACTGGGAGTGCGGGAACTTGCTGTGCAAATGGTTGATGAAAGAGTTCCCATAGCTATTGCAGCAGGAATTGAAGATTCCGAGAATCCGCTGGGTACAGATGTGATGCAGGTATGTCAAGCTATCAATTCTGTCTTTTCAGATCATGGTGTTTTAGTATTGATGGATTTAGGTAGCGCAGTGATGAGTGCAGAAATGGCCTTAGAGTTTCTATCTCCAGAACAACGAGCCAAAGTATATTTATGTTCAGCACCTTTAGTAGAAGGAACTCTAGCGGCGGCTGTTTCGGCCGCTGCTGGTAACAATATTCAGGAAGTTATCGCTGAAGCCCAGGGAGCATTATCAGCGAAAGCTACAATGTTAGGTGTTCAGGATCATCTCAAGCCCCACACTTGTCCTTTAGTGCAGACAGGGAGTGTCAGTGACGAAAATTCTCAGGAAATGAGACTGACTATTAAGAACCGCTTAGGCTTACACGCCCGTCCAGCAGCGCAATTTGTAGCGACTGCATCCCGCTATAAATCCCAAATTCAGGTACAAAATTTAACAAGGGGTACAGCAGCGGTTCGCAGTGATAGTATTAACCAAGTTGCTACTTTAGGGGCGCGTCAAGGCCATGAATTATTAATTACCGCTACTGGTACAGATGCTCAAGCAGCATTAACAGCATTAAAAGCATTAATTGTCAATAATTTTGGAGAAGATGATAGTGTTGTTAAAATGCGAATAGTGACACCCAAGGAAGTTACAGCAGTGACAGAAGGTGAACTACTGGGAATTGCTGCTTCACCAGGAATAGCGATCGCTCCGGTAGTTCACTACGGGTCTGTACCCATTCATATTACGCAATATAATGTAGAGAACGTAGAAATAGAGTGGCATAGATTACAAGCATCTATACAAGTAGCTAAACAAGAAGTTCAAGCGTTATTATCTCATGCTTATTTGCTTGGTGATGCGGAAGCAGCGATTTTTGATGCCCATCTCCTATTTTTAGAAGATCCTGTACTATTAGAATCGGTACGTAAACAGATTTTCGAGAAACATATTAATGCAGAAGCAGCTTGGCAAGCGGTAGTGGATGAAGTAGCAAATTCTTATGATCAACTTGAGGATACTTACTTGCAAGAACGGGTGGCTGATCTAGTAGATATAGGGAAGCGTGTGTTGCGAATCTTACTTGGTAATGCTCCTGCTAACTTGGAAATAACCACACCATCTATAGTTCTGGCTACAGATTTAACTCCCTCCGATACTGCTAGATTAGATCCTACTCAAGTTATAGGTATTTGTACAACTTTAGGTAGTGCGACTTCCCACAGTGCTATTATTGCGCGGACTTTGGGAATTCCCACGGTTTTGGGTGTAGACGCAAAAATATTAAAGGTGGAAAATGGGACTCTAATGGCACTGGACGGGGAAAGTGGTAAAGCTTGGATTAACCCAGCAGCAGGGATTTTAGGCATTTTAGAAGCGAAACGTCAAGCTTGGCAAACCGCCCAGGAGGAAGCGCGAAAACAGGCGCGAAAACCAGCTATTACCCTGGACGGGCGGCGGATTACAGTCTTAGCTAATATAAGTAGTATTGCTGATGCTAAATTAGCAATTGTCAACGGAGCAGAAGGTGTAGGACTACTAAGAACTGAATTTTTATACTTCAATGGTGATAGTTTACCCGGAGAAGAGGAGCAATTAACAGTATATCAGTCTATTTCCAAAATTCTGGAAAATCGCCCTTTAATTATACGCACCCTTGACGTGGGTGGAGATAAACCACTGGCTTATATGAATACGGGAATGACAGAAGCGAATCCTTTTTTAGGAGTGCGCGGTATTCGCTTCTGTTTGGAAAATCCTCAGTTATTTAAAACTCACTTAAGGGCAATTTTACGCGCTAGTGCTGGGAATAATCTCAAAATTATGTTGCCGATGATTACCAGTCTAGCAGAAGTTAGGGCAGCCAAGGTAATTTTAGCCCAAGTACAGGGAGAATTGCGTCAAGAAGAAATTCCCTTTGATGAAAATATGCAACTGGGAATTATGATTGAGACACCCGCAGCCGTAGCGATTGCTGATCAGTTAGCTAAGGAAGTACAATTTTTTAGTATTGGGACTAATGATTTGAGTCAGTATGTCATGGCCTGTGATCGGAATAATCCCAGAGTAGCAAATTTAGCCGATGCTTTACAACCTGCGGTATTACGCATGATTCAGCAAACCGTACAAGCTGCCCATGCAGCAAATATTTGGGTAGGATTATGTGGAGAAGTGGCCGCAGAGACTTTAATTACACCAATTTTATTAGGTTTGGGTTTAGATGAGTTGAGTGTCAATCCCCAATCAGTAGCAACACTGAAACAAGAGATTACTAAGCTAACTATGACACAAGCACAAGCCATGGCCTTGGTTGCATTAAAACAAGATTCTGCAACCAGTGTCAGAGTTAGCCTCAGTTAGCCTCAGAATTAAATGTCTAGCTTTGCTAGAATTTATATAGCAGTCCTGAATTATGCGTTATGTTGCTATAAAATATTCCTCTGTCCTCTTGGTGTATAACTACCATGACCACCACCTCCGAAAATCCCTTTTCTCCCCAAGAAATTGCCTCAGAAGGCATAAAACCAGAAGAATATACAGAAATCGTCCGTCGTTTAGGTCGTCACCCTAACAAAGCCGAACTGGGTATGTTCGGGGTCATGTGGTCTGAACATTGCTGTTATAAAAATTCCCGTCCCTTACTCAAACAGTTTCCCACCACAGGACCGCGTATTCTCGTTGGACCTGGTGAAAATGCCGGAGTCGTTGATATTGGCGATGGACTACAATTAGCGTTTAAAATAGAATCCCATAACCACCCTTCCGCTGTTGAACCATTTCAAGGTGCTGCTACTGGAGTAGGTGGGATACTAAGAGATATATTTACAATGGGGGCGCGTCCTATTGCTTTATTAAATTCTTTGCGCTTTGGTGACTTGAATGACCCGAAAACTCAAAGATTGTTTACAGGCGTAGTTGCGGGCATAAGTCATTATGGTAACTGTGTTGGTGTTCCCACAGTGGGTGGTGAAGTGTATTTTGACCCCGCTTACTCTGGAAATCCCCTAGTTAACGTCATGGCTCTGGGTTTGATGGAAACGTCGGAAATTGTCAAATCAGGGGCTTCAGGACTGGGAAATCCGGTGCTGTATGTGGGTTCAACCACCGGACGGGACGGTATGGGCGGGGCAAGTTTTGCTAGTGCGGAATTAACCGAGGAGTCCATGGATAATCGTCCTGCGGTGCAAGTGGGAGATCCATTTTTAGAAAAATCCTTAATTGAAGCTTGTTTAGAAGCATTTAAAACCGGGGCTGTAGTAGCAGCGCAGGATATGGGTGCTGCGGGTATCACTTGTTCAACTTCGGAAATGGCCGCTAAAGGTGGTGTCGGTATTGAATTTGATTTAGATAAAATTCCGGTGCGGGAGTCAGGAATGATACCCTATGAATATCTGCTGTCGGAATCTCAAGAAAGAATGTTATTTGTCGCCGAAAAAGGACGAGAACAGGAATTAATCGCTATTTTCCACCGTTGGGGACTACAAGCGGTAGTTGCAGGTACAGTAATTGCTGAACCCATTGTCAGGATTTGGTTTGAGGGAAAAATTGCCGCCGAAATCCCCGCAGATGCTTTAGCGGAAAATACACCTTTATATGAAAGAGAATTATTGACAGAAGCACCAGAGTATGCTTACAAGGCTTGGCAATGGACAAAAGATAATTTACCCGCTTGTGATGTGACAGGAATTGAAATTGGCAGAAATTGGCAAAGTTGGAATCATATTTTATTGACTTTGTTAGATACTCCTACTATTGCTTCTAAAAGCTGGGTTTATCGCCAATATGATCATCAAGTTCAAAATAACACAGTATTATTACCAGGAGGGGCTGATGCTGCTGTAGTTCGTCTTCGTCCCTTAGTAGAAATTCAAAATCCGAAATCTGAAATCCAAAATCGCAACCTTGCTGTTGCGGCTACGGTAGACTGTAATTCTCGCTATGTCTATCTTGATCCTTATGAAGGAGCTAAGGCAGTAGTAGCAGAAGCTGCCCGGAATCTTAGCTGTGTGGGTGCTGAACCCCTGGCTGTGACGGATAACCTCAATTTTGGTAGTCCAGAAAACCCCATTGGTTATTGGCAATTAGCGTCCGCTTGTGAAGGCTTGAGTGAAGGTTGTCGGGAGTTGGGAACGCCAGTAACTGGAGGGAATGTGTCCCTATATAATGAAACTTTTGACGCGGAGGGTAATCCTCAACCAATTTACCCGACTCCGGTTGTGGGTATGGTGGGTTTAATTGAAGACTTGACTAAAATTTGCGGACAAGCTTGGCAAAATCCAGGTGATATAATTTATCTGCTTGGTTTACCTATTCAATCCAAAATCCAAAATCTAAAATCTAAAATCGAATTAGGCGCTTCTGAATATTTGGCCACGATTCATCATACAATTGCAGGTAGGCCGCCTAGAGTTGATTTTGAGTTAGAACGGTGTGTACAAAAGGCTTGTCGTCATGGTATTCGCGCCCTTTGGGTAAAATCCGCCCATGATACCGCTGAGGGTGGTTTGGCTGTTGCAATAGCGGAATCTTGTCTTTCTGGGAATTTGGGGGCGGAAATTAATTTCCCAATCACGACAAATCATGATTTACGATTTGATGAAGTCCTATTCGGTGAAGGTGGGTCCAGAATTTTAGTTTCTGTCAGTGACGAAAATCAAGAAATTTGGGAATCTTATTTACAGGAGCATTTGGGGGAATATTGGCAAAAACTCGGTAAAGTAGTTAATTCTGGCAATTTGCAAATTTTAACCGCAGATAACCATAAGTTAGTCCAGGTTAGTATTGAAGATATGCGCGATCGCTATTATGGGGCAATCTCTAAACGTCTGGGAGTTCAGAATAACACCTAGACCAGGGCAAAAATCAAGGTTTGAACATAAAAATTTACAATTCATACTTGATCCTTCACCAATTTAAGGTACTGTTTTAATGGATGGTTAACGATTTGTTAAGAAGCAAAAGGTAATGGGTAATAGTTCTTAATTTTCCCCCTCTCCCCCGCGCTCTTGTGAGTAATTTCCAATCCCCAGTGACTCGACACCCCACCAGGAGTAATACCAGCATGATTCTCGCTAATTCCGTAATTGCGGATGAATACCTCAATAACTCAATCAACAGTCATGAAAATACTAGTGACAAGCCCGAAGAAGCTTGTGGTATTTTTGGCATTTATGCCCCAGAACAAGATGTTGCTAAATTAACATATTTTGGACTATACGCTCTCCAGCATCGGGGTCAAGAATCTGCTGGTATTGCTACATTTGAGGGTTCGCGCGTTCACCAACACAAGGATATGGGACTGGTATCTCAAGTCTTCAATGAGACTATTCTAGAGCAATTACCCGGAAATCTGGCAGTCGGTCATACCCGTTATTCTACTACTGGTTCTAGTCGTAAAGTTAACGCCCAACCGGCTGTGGTGGAAACTCGTTTGGGTTTATTAGCCTTAGCACATAACGGGAATCTAGTCAATACCGTCCAATTGCGTTCCGAACTGGTCAAAGATAAGTTTAACTTAGTCACGACAACGGACTCAGAAATGATTGCTTATGCGATCGCTCAAGAAGTTAATGCTGGTGCAGATTGGGTAATAGCGGCCATGAGTGCCTTCCATCGTTGTCAAGGCGCATTTAGCCTAACTATTGCTACACCCGTAGGTGTGATGGGAGTCCGTGATCCTAACGGGATTCGTCCCTTAGTAATTGGTACTTTAGATAGTAACCCCGTCCGTTACGTTCTCGCTTCCGAAACTTGCGGTTTAGATATTATCGGTGCGGAATATCTGCGTGATGTCGCCCCTGGAGAATTAGTATGGATTACCGAAACTGGCTTAGAATCATTTCAGTGGCATCAACAGTCAGAACGTAAACTTTGTATCTTTGAAATGATTTATTTTGCCCGTCCTGATAGCCTCATGCACAATGAAACTTTATACAGTTATCGAATGCGATTAGGACGGAAAATGGCAGCAGAATCCCCCGTAGAAGCCGATTTAGTATTTGGTGTCCCTGATTCTGGTATACCTGCGGCCATTGGCTTTTCCCAAGCTTCCGGTATAGCCTATGGTGAGGGACTGATTAAAAATCGCTACGTCGGCCGCACCTTTATTCAGCCTACCCAAGCCATGCGAGAATCAGGTATCCGCATGAAACTTAACCCCCTCAAAGATGTGTTATTCGGTAAGCGAGTAGTAATTATTGATGATTCCATTGTTAGGGGAACTACTAGCCGCAAACTAGTCCAGGCTTTACGTGATGCTGGCGCGGCGGAAGTTCACATGAGAATTTCCTCTCCTCCTGTCACACACCCTTGTTTTTATGGTATTGATACTGATACTCAAGATCAATTAATTGCTGCCACAAAATCAGTAGCGGAAATAGCCAAACAATTACAAGTTGATAGTCTGGCTTATTTGAGTTGGGAAGGAATGTTAGAAACCACCAGAGAAGATACTAATAGTTTTTGTTCTGCTTGTTTTACTGGTAATTATCCCGTTGCTATTCCTGAACAAGTAAAGCGTTCTAAATTGATTTTGGAAAAGGTTGTAGTTTAGAAAATTGGGTTTGAAACTGTAACTTAAATTCTAGCCAGTGTGGTGCGGGCATCTTGCCCGCCAATGGTGTACCTTACTCAAGCCGAACGTGCTGTAATTGATAATTAACAAGTCAATGCGATAAAAAAATCAAACGGAGAGGGGGAGATTCGAACTCCCGGAAGCTCTCACTTCACCTGATTTCAAGTCAGGCGCAATCGACCACTCTGCCACCTCTCCAGATTATTTGCCAGAATTGTTGAAAATCAAAACTGACAAATAGAATCATAACATATAATTACAGAATTGGCAGCGATCAAACCAAAGAATTATAAAAAATTTCCTCAGCCGCCACCTGGTAGTCCTTACCCACCCAAACGAGAGCAACTTTTGTCACCATACCCCCATCTAAAAAGACCAGGGAGAAATTCCGTAATTTTACGCCGTTTTCCTGGACAATTCTGGGGACATTAGCAGCATTTAAGTAAATAGTCCCTTCTGGGCTTTTAAATACAGCTTTCCTTTCTAGTTTCTTAGTATGGCGCAAAGTCCGGTGCATATGACCAAAAGCAACTAAAGAAACTGTTTTGTTCATGTTGAGAGTTTGAGAAATGGCCGCCGCTAAATCAGGATCACCAAAATCACCGCCAATGGGATGCCAATCTTTGCCACAAGGGTCCTCAGCGCGATCGCCTAAACCACTAGGTCCATTGTGTCCTAGAAAAATAATATGATCGCAAGTAGCAGTTTTTGCAGCTTTGACAATTTTATCTGCGGAATCCTCTAAACTAGAGACACCATAACGTTCTTGACACATTTCTGCAAATCGCCATTCAGGTCCGCCCCAGGTAAAAGGACGACCACCCACCACAGTTAAATTCCACTGAGGAAAATCTAACTTACCATAACCGACTTGAGCAGATCCTAATAAATCTAGTTGTTCCTGCACCCAGTCTTCCTTGGTGCGGTCATAAGGACATTTTTTGCGTCCCCACTCGGTGGCCGAGTACCATGCGTCATGGTTGCCCATTACCGCTGCTTTGGGAATATCTAGGGAAGCGATCGTTTTTACCACTTCTACTGATTCATTCCCGAAATCGCCGACAAACAGCACTAAGTCCACACCAAGATGTTTAAGTGCCATACCATCTTCCACGTCCCATTGGTCGTGAATATCCCCAACTACAGCAATTTTCACAGGTTTTGATTGAGTTTTCTGACTGGTCATGCCACTTTAAAAAGCCGTATATCTCCAGGATAGGAAACTCCAAGGAATTTGGGCATAAATTGCTAATATCAATCATCCCCTATTTTTGGTAAAAACTACTATAATTTAATCCACAAGGTCATCTCATTCTCTAAAACAGCAGTTTTTAATTGTGTTTACAACTACACTTACTCAACCGAAATCAGATAATCTACCATTAGATTTATTTACTGCCATTGAGGATCTCAAAACAGAACTGAATGCGGTAATATTAGCCCACTACTACCAAGACCCTGATATTCAAGACATTGCCGACTTTATTGGTGACTCCTTGCAATTAGCCAAAGCTGCGGCAAATACTAAAGCAGATGTAATTGTTTTTACTGGTGTTCACTTCATGGCGGAAACCGCCAAAATCCTCAACCCGGATAAATTGGTACTATTACCAGATATCAATGCAGGTTGTTCTTTAGCAGATAGTTGTCCTCCTCAAGAGTTTGCAGCTTTCAAAGCCGCACACCCTGACCATTTAGTTATTTCCTATATTAACTGCTCGGCTGAAATCAAAGCCATGAGCGATATTATCTGCACCAGTGCCAACGCTGTGAAAATTGTCCAGCAAATACCCCCTCAACAGCCAATTATTTTTGCCCCAGATCGGAACTTAGGACGGTATGTAATCGAACAAACCGGACGGGAAATGCTCCTATGGCAAGGTAGTTGTATTGTTCATGAAACTTTTTCGGAAAAGAAAATAGTGGAGTTGAAAATTACACATCCTCAAGCGGAAGCGATCGCTCACCCCGAATGTGAAACCAGCGTCTTACGTCACGCCAGCTTTATTGGCTCTACAGCTGCCTTACTCAATTATTGTCAAACCAGCCCTAGCCAGGAATTTATCGTGGCTACAGAGCCAGGAATCATTCACCAGATGCAAAAACTAGCACCTGAGAAAAACTTCATTCCCGCACCTCCACAGAATGATTGTAACTGTAACGAATGTCCATTTATGCGGTTAAATACCTTAGAAAAACTGTATTTAGCCATGAAAAATCGCACACCAGAAATTACCATGTCAGAAGAAATCCGCCTAGCTGCGTTGCGACCCATGCGACGGATGTTAGAAATGAGTAAATAGTGGAAATTTCAGAAATCAGAAATCTGAAATCTGAACCTGCTCACAATTCACTTTTCTCAGCTTTTTTCTGGGCAACCTGACTAAACTTCTTGTATAATTTAGTTCTAATTTGTGCTTCTTGATAGCGGCTGTGGCTAGGTGAAACCTGACTCATTAAATCAGAAGCCCGTTGCCAAGTAGCAGCCAACTCCAACCACTGAGTTGAGGTGATAGCTGTTCTACTAGCAACACTAGCCCGGTTAGCCAGTCGTACAGAAGCGGCAAATGGATCATCAAATGGTGTCGAAAGACTTTGGCTAGACGATCTTTGATTTGCTGTTTGCGAAGATTGAGAACCTATGAATATTAACAAACTTTTTAGTGTATTACCTAAGCGAAAATCCAACCAAGCCAGTAAAATTAGTGAACATAAACCAGAAACAGCTATTACCCCAGTGTTGACTGAAATTTTCCCTTGATCCCGATTCTTGAGTAAAGATTGCGGTTGAGCTAAAATAGGTTTTCTGGATTTGGCATCAGTTTCCCTTAAATCTCGAATTAGCCGCTTCCAGAAATTTGGTTGGGACAATATAACTTCCTGTGACCATAGAAATTGATGATCGGCATCATCGTGAATTTCCTTTAACCATAGTAATTGTTCTTCTCGTACAATTCGACTATTGATATAGACTCGACGAATGTGACGCGGTGCAATTGACTCCAAAATTTGTTGGATTTTTGGAACCAAGGTACATTGCTCAAGTTGCTCCACCGTAGCCGCTTCACACAAAATTTGCAACACACCAGCCGCGAAAATCGCCCTAGTTCTCACACCAGATATAATTAGCCTTTCATTCAAGACTTGAATAATCGCTGCAACGCTTCCTTGGTGAGCTTGCCAAGCGATATCATTTATCCGATCTACCATTTGATATTTAGTGATAGTTCTCACACCCTGACCTGTGAAATAACATAACCCAAGTTGCTAGTTATGTAAATTTAGGCTGGTGATTGGTAATTGGTAGAAATTCTTACCTCTTGCCCTTGCCCCTTGCCTTTTTTCTCAACCAGCAACTTACGTTAATATACATTTAATTTGCATAGATCAATTATATGGAAGTCTTGTAGAATACGCATCTTCACCACTCTAATTCCCCAATGAACCTGAATTGTTAATTTGGGCAACCCTATATTCTGTTTGCTCAAGTGCGAATTGCCACACTTGATATCCGGCTGGAGATAAATGCAATCCGTCTGTACTTAATTCAGGAAGCAAGTTGCCATCAACATCCGTAAACAAATGGTGAATATTCAGATAATTAACTCCTTGCTGTTTGGCAATTACAGCTAGTTGGGCGTTAATGTAACGAATCCGACTGTTAGCAATTTTCCCAGATCGCACAGGTAAAATAGATTGCATAATAATCTGACTTGTGGGATGACTCTGACGTAAACTGTGGATAATTCGCTGGGAATTGAGCAAAATTGACTTGTTACTAGCACCCTTACGTAAATCGTTAATCCCAATCATTAAGTAAATCACATCTGGTCTGGTTGTGGAAAATGCCGACAATCTTTGAAAAACACCCTGGGAAGTATCTCCAGATATGCCCTGATTTAGCCATAATTTACCCACAGGCAGGTTTTCTTTCGGAAACCACAAACTCAAAGAATCACCTACCAAGATACTCAAACGATTTGTACCTTGACCTTGACTAATGGCCTTAGCTTCCATGGTTAATAAGCTTTTCCAGTCTTGATAAGTTGGTTTAGATGTTTTGTCTAACTGCCAGGATGATTCTAAATTGTCATCATTATCCGTGCGCGTATAAATTTGACCAATTCTCAGTGAGGCTAGTCTTTGCTGGTAAAGTTTACGACCAGAGATATGTGGCTTTGTTTTACTTTTTTGGCTATTAAAGTTGAATGATGATTTAACTGGATTTAATAACCTATATTGTCTAAATTTTGACGACTTTTTATGAGGCGAAAAAGTTTGTTTGCTAAATTCTGGTAATGATGTATTAATCCCGGAGATACTTTTTCCACCTGCTGAAGAAGGTTCAGTTTGACTGCTAAATTCAGGTACAGCAATTTCCCGGAGGGAGATTTTTCTGCTGTTGTCAGACTGGAAACCCGGCGCTAAATCCAACAAAGATGGAGAATTTTTCCCAGGATTAGGTATCTGTGGAAGCACTGGTGTTGGTATTACTAATCCTGTTAATAAGCTTGCGGCCAAGAGATAAGATCCACTCATAGTTGTTTTCTTCCTTGTAGGTATTCACTACTTTTTCTTATGACGGCCTTAGTTAGGTGAATTCAGGAAGATTTCGAGCATTGTACTATTTGACGATATTTAGCGTTATTCAGCAATGTCATGGACTTAGATTAACCTGGCTATCAGCTATACCCCAATGTCAGCATTAAAAAATACCCAGTTTTTAGAGTCGGGAGTCTGAAATCTTGACTACATAATCTTTCCTGCCTTTTGTCTGTTCATCTTTCACCATTGTTTTCACATGAATTTTAGTCAAAACCACAATCTCATACTTTTGATAGATGACAATTATGAGTTGTTTGTGCTGTTTATTTTTAATAAAAATTAATAAATTATTTTTTATGTATAAATACATATCAATAAAAATTTCTAAGAAAAGCTAAAAGGTGTAATTTACAAGGGTTACATGACATATAAATTATATATATTTATATATAATTTATACTTTATTTATTTTAAGTAAAAATATTTAACTTTTTTGTGTTATGCAAAAAACATAGTTTTGTATGGCAAAATAAGTAAATCGTGGAAATGCTTGCTATAGAATGGTTATACCCGTCGTCAAAAAGTTATATTTGCAGAATTACCGGGTCTGCTTGCCACTTATAGTCTGGATTAGATATATGAACATCTATCAAAACAAAAGCATATCAGTTCTAGAGGTGTAGAATAACTGCGCGAAAAGTGCTAGGATGTATGCGAAGTTATTAATGTTTCCTTTTATTCCGTGGCTAGAGCTAGTACAGCAATCGGTGTTAGTCCCATCATTAAGGAGATTGTGCAAAAACAGGCACATTCAACTCGCTTAACCTTGAAAGAGGTTATTCTTATGGGAATGTTGGCAATTGATAAGTTAGACGCCCAACAGCGTCAAGAGTTAGCAGATCAAGTTCATCAAATGCAGGTTAATGGTGAAATCTAAAACTGCTGGTCAGAGTCTATAATTCCAAGTCTCAAGCCTCCAGTTCATAATCTAGAATTAATGGCAAGAGTAGCAGTACAATAAACCACGTCTCTACTCTTGACCGGAATAATAGCAAACTCCCATTAAGTAATTCTCATTTACAGGATATTTGATTCAAATGGGGTACAAACCGGAATAATCAAACTCCTGTGGTGCGGGCATCTTGCCCGCTAAATATGTATCTCATCTTCTCGAAAACTGCTGTATTTGAAAACCTAACCAGCGGTATTGCTAATCTTTAGCAATCACCTCCGCTGTGTTTAAAAAAGTGAAGATATCTAGTTTTAGATATTCTTCATCTGTCACAAATTTAATCAAGCTTAAACATTTTCCGGTGTTATGCTAGAAAATATTAAAAAAAATAACTTAAAAAAATAACTTAAAAAAATAACTTAAAAAATAACTTAAAAAATAACTTAAAAAAATAAAAATTCAAAATAATGCCATTACCGCAGCCGGAGAACCAGAACCTCCTCTTAATCTAAGAATACCAATGATTAAGGTAATATCTTGAGGTGGTAACTGATCTAAATTCGTAAGATTTTCCAGGACAATTAGCGATCGCTCTAACAGCAAACGATTTATAGTAAAACTGGTATCCTGCCCAGAGTCTACACCGTGAGTATCAATACCGACTCCAGCTATTTTTCTATGTTTAATTAAAAACTCAGTTGCCTGATAGCTAAAACCGGGAAAGTGCATTTTTCCGGCTGTGTCCTGTCCAAAGAACGCCTGGTGATTTAACCCACATTCCGCACCCTGAACTGTCACAGATCAAAAAAGCAGAGATAGTAGTACATAATAACTAACGATCAATTAAAGAGAAATAAGCTTAATGAGAATACATATCATTAAAAGGGGGGTGGTGTGAGAAAGTAAAGTTTCCTAAGGAGTCCGAATTCAAGATGATTAAAAAATTTATTATTCAGAAAGCAAGAAATGAGAG